>NZ_JBGTCA010000020.1:0-12761 GCF_041749095.1 Aquiflexum sp.
CTCCCACAGAATAGATCTCAAAGGAGAGTCTTTAAGAAAAGGAGTTTTGAAAAATGAATAAAATTTAACCTACTTTAGATGATCTTTCAAAGTGGCACGGTTTGACCGAAATGACTGGCATGGTCAGACCGAAATAACCAAATGGTTTAATAATTTGTTTTCCACAACGCATGCTTGATTTCATCCTTGCCCATCCGCTGTATATTTCATTTATTATACTGAATATATTTATCATTTATAAGGTGTTTAAAATTTATGTATGTAAGGATCAAGACAACAATGATGATGAAGATGGTGGGATTCCCGAAAATGATGATCCGGTTTTGGACTTGCCGCCGGGTGTCTCACCTCCGGTTGAAACATCAAGTGTATTGGATTAAGTTTTAAGTCTTGAGGCTGGTGATGGGGTAGTGGAAGACTGTGAGGTAGGTTGAACTGCCTGTGGCAAATTGGATGCTCCCAATCTTAACTCCATGATCCATAATCTACCTGTCATCGATTATTCCAAAAACCACCAAACCCAAATCCCTATCCAAAGATGCCCGACAGGTGCGATTGTGTGGATAGGTGATAAACAAGGTGTGATCAAAGGTTCTGAGATCAAGAAAATTATCAGTAAGGGGAAGCTAAGGAAAGTTTATTTAACTTAATTGATATTGGATTTAGTGAGCGAATAGGAATTATTGAGTTGTCAAAATTAATCACTGAGAGAGAATTCAAATATTTAGAATTGATACAACAAAAAGTTTATTTGGGAAGAAACAGAAAGCAGCTTTTAGATATACTAATAGACAGAATTCCAATAATCACATTTGACAAGATCATTGAATCATTTAGATTTCTTAGTTTTCGTAATATAAATTAGGGTTTTTTGATAATTTAACAATCTGCTGATTTTGAAATAAATGAAAAACAAAACATTTCATACCCCCTCCTGAGCGTAGTCTACTTTTCTTTCGATAAGTTAACCCATGTGCCCATGTCTTGGCTTAGTTTATCCTCCCTCGGCAGCTACACTTAAACGTTTATATAAATGTATTTAAAAGAAATTCCTCCTATTTTAGAAAATGGATCAATTGACAAAAAAGAGTATTAAACCTTGGATTAGGTTTTATACTCAAGCATTTAATATCTTATTTCAAGAAGGGGAGAAAATTTTAAATGAACTCATTAATTGTTCAACTGAGAAAACCGAAGGAATTTCTATCAATCTTTTATACAGAAAAATGGTTGAATTGGCCTATGGTCAAATGTCACTTTCTAAAAACAATGAGTTTATTTTAATGAAATCTTTAAATAGAGAATCGTTAGAGACAAACCTGTTTCTAAAATATTTTAAGCAAGAAAATACTAAAGAGAGATCAATTAGTTATCAAATACACGGAATTAATGAAAGAATTAAACATTTAAAAACTTTCCTTCCGGATCATCCGACTTATGAGGTTTATCAACAAGGTTTAGAAAGTCTAAGAGTTGGAAAATTAAACCCAACAAGTGGAAATATACTCGAAATAAAAACTGAAATCCAAAGGCTGGAATTATTAATTAAATCGGAACCATTAGGTGAAATTTATAAAAAATATTTTGAGAACAACCCAAAATTAAAATGGTACTCAATAAACAATAAGGGAATTAATTCAATTAAAGACCTTTCAAAAAATTTAGGTTATGAATTAATTTACCATACTTTATATAAATCTTATTCTGAATACATTCATGGTTATAATCTTGTTAAAAAAGATATTGTACAATATTCTTCTGTAACTGGCAGAATAGAGGTTTTTGGAATTCCCGGACCTCCATTTGAATTGGCACATGATTTTATTTTTTTCCAGAATATGTTTAAAGAGGCATCTTTGTCGGCCGTTGATTGTTTAAAGTTGGAAAATCCTCAAATATTAACAGGGCTTTTTGAGAGAACTAAGGCGCACTTTCAAATTAATCAGGTTCAAGTAGGTCAAGAATTTTTAACCAAGGAGCATATTTACATTTTCCCTAAAAACAGAAAATAACCACCCTCTTTGGGTGTATTATAAAGCTAGTTGCTTCTGCTTGGTATGTGCCCCACAGCAGTCGGAAGCAATTACACCCTTTTATCTTCCTATTTACCAAACCTTTAGCCTATTATTCCAAAAACTCAGATTGAATCCCAATTTCAAAACACCTATTAACCATCATTTTTTATCACCCGGCAAAGAAAAAGCAATAAAGGTATCTCCGGAGGGCGTTCCCATTCGGTTGCCACCACCGGCGGCGATGACTACATACTGTTTTCCATCCACTTCATACACGGATGGGACCGCATATCCTCCGGCCGGGAGCTTGTAAGACCACAGTTCCTTTCCGCTGTCAGCATCAAAAGCACGGAAAAGCTTATTTACAACCTGCCATTGACCTGGAATTTGTCGCATTAACCATACCCGAAAAGCAGCAAACAGCGATACCTATTAACAGAAAGAGGGAAAAATGTTTTGAGCTAATGAAATTCAATGAAGGAAAATTAGAAAGTGCTTTTACCGAGTTGTTGGGGCAATTCAATTATCAGATGATCTGTATATAAAAAATGAACAGCGATATCCTTATATACCAAAACCCTGATGGCAACATCAAAATTGATGTCCGCTTAGAGGAAGAGACTGTCTGGCTTACTCAGGCACAGATGGGGCAATTGTTTGGTAAAGACAAGCGGACCATTAGTGAGCATATCAGCAATATTTTCGGTGAAGGTGAATTGGACGAAAATTCAGTTGTCCGGAAATTCCGGACAACTGCCGCAGATGGTAAAAACTATGCTAGCAGCCAAAAGGACATTTATATTCAACTGATTGATTACAGTAAAACTAACACTTTAAAGTATGGCAGGAACAACGATAACCATGAGCAATCTTAAACAGATAATCCGACACCGTGACAACGGCATGGCATTGCAGACCATCTCCAAAACTTTGGGCATTGCCCGAAATACGATCAAAAAGTACTTGCAGTTGGTTGACTCCAAAGGCTTGACCTATGGAGATCTTCTCTGTGTAGATTGAATCCCAATTGCAACGCACCTGTTAACCATCACTTTTTTTCACCCGGCAACGAAAAAGCAATAAACGAATCTCCGGAGAGTGTTCCCATTCGGTTACCACCACCAGCTGCGATGACCACATACTGTTTTCCCTCCACTTCATAAACGGATGGGACCGCATATCCTCCGGCCGGGAGCTTGTACGACCACAGTTCTTTTCCGCTCGTAGCATCAAAAGCACGGAAAAGCTCATCCGCTGTTGCTGCTACGAATACCAATCCACCTGCTGTTGCAACGCATCCACCATAGTTCATCGTACCGGTGTCTTCCAATATTCCTTTTTCGCGCAATGCAGGATAGTATCCCAGCGGAACTTTCCATTTAACCGAAAACGTAGAAAGATCTACGGCTGTCAGGGTACCCCAAGGAGTCTTATTGGCAGGAAACCCATCTTGGTCAGTGAAAATCCGGAATCCTTGAAGTACGTATTTATCCAATCCGATCTTTGGGCTTTCAGGGGATCGGTTTTCAGTTTTTCCTTCCAGTAAATAGGTCGCCAATTTCTCGAGTTCAGCCTCTGTGAATTGGGGAAAAGCCGGCATCACTCCTTTTCCTTTACTCAGGATTTGAATGATTTGAGATTTGTCCTGCCTGTTTTCAATCCCTGTCAATGCAGGGAAAGAACCCATTACCCCTTGCCTTGCTGCACCATGACAATTAGAGCAATTGGTCATATACAATCCATAACCGCTTAAAGCTTCTTGTGGTGAGCCTCCTTCTGAATCCACTTTGGCCAATTGCAGGATCATGGGGATCTCGTTGAGGTTGAGGTACATCATATTGTTTTTGGAATCGTAGGATGCACCTCCCCAAAGCGCACCCCCTCTAGGTCCGGGGAAAGCAATTGTTCCTTCCATACTTGGAGGTGTGTAAATTCCCTCATTCCGATACTTGGCCAGTTCTTTTCGGGCAAATTCATTGGATTCCGGGGAAATGTCAGTCAATTTTTCAGGATCCAATCCCCTAGTGACCAAAGGAATTCCCTGATTCAGTTTTTGCGTGGGATGGGCTAATTCCCCCGGGACATTAGATCCGGGAACCGGAGATTCTTCGGCGGAAAGAAGTGGCTCCCCGGTATTTCTGTCCAGGATGATCAGTTCTCCCATTTTAGTGGGCTGCGCCAGGGCCTCTTTCCAACCACCTTCCCAAGGGATGGAAATCAAGGTCGGGGCACAGGGAAGGTCAACATCCCATAAATCGTGGTGCACGGCCTGATAGTGCCAGATTTTCTCCCCTGAGGCCGCATTCAGTGCAATGATGGAATTGGCATAGAGATTTTCTCCCAGTCGGTTGGCACCATAGAAATCATATACCGCCGAACCTGTGGAAACAAATACCCAACCCTTATTTTCATCCAGACTCATTCCTGCCCAATTGTTTGCCCCGCCGTAATTTTCTCCTGCTATCCAATTCCATGTGTCATGACCAAACTGATTTTCTTGGGGGATCGTGTGAAAAATCCAAGCAAATTCACCGGTCTTGGCATTGAAGGCCCGAACGTGTCCCGGTGCAGCCGTGTAGCCCTCTCCGGTGGTAGAACCTACGATGATCAGGTCTTGGTAAATGATTCCCGGCGTGGATAAACCTACGGAAAGACGTTCCGGATCCATTCCCATATTTTCCCGTAAGTCGATTTTTCCCTGATTTCCGAAATCAGCATGTAATTTTCCGGATTGGGCATTTACTGCATACAAATAGCTCCCGGCCGGTAAAAAGAGCGTTTCTTTCTCCCCGTCTTTGAAGTAGGTTACCCCTCGGTTGACGCCCACTGCTGTTTCACCGGCAAAAGGATCAAATCTCCAAAGTTCCTTCCCTGTCGCAGCATCCAAGGCGATCAATGCGAGGGCAGGAGAGGTGATATACATCGTCCTGCCGATGATGATGGGATTGCATTCGATGGTGGTTTTCTCTCCGCCGTCCCCGGTATTAAAAATCCAGGCCGGCTCAAGCAGATGAATATTCTTGACATTGATCTGATCCAATTCCGAAAATTGGGCGGCATCATTCCCGCCACGATAAATGGTCCATTCACCACGGGAAGCATCTTTTTTATTGCCACAGGCAAAAGAAATCAAAAAAAATACGACATAAATCCATGATTTTATATTCATAGGAAACAGGGTTAAAACTTGATTTGAATAGCGTTTGTGGTCAGGAAACATGGCTGTGGAGGTTTAATGATAAAACAAGATTCTTCCTCTTATATGAAAGCCATTGCCAAACTCCCTGATACATTTTTACAATATCGAGAGACGGAATGGTAAAACAAAAGCCGTTGATTGCCCAGAAAGAAATAAATACTTACCTTTGGCGTTAGTAATATGCTTCCATTTTTATGATAAAAGAATTTGGTGATAAGGAGTCCGAAAAAATTTGGGATGGAATTCAGTCGAAGAAATTACCAAATGAAATTCAGAATGTTGCCCGCAGAAAATTTAGAATGCTTAACAACGCACAGAATGTAAATGATTTAAGAGTTCCGCCTGCAAATAGACTGGAAAAATTGAAAGGTGACCTAAAAGAATACCATAGTATTAGAATAAATAATCAATGGAGAATCATCTTTCAATGGAAAAATAATGATGCATACGATGTAAAAATAGTTGATTACCATTAATCAAAACAATATGGAAAAGTTGGAAAATATACACCCAGGTGAAATTTTACTAGAGGAATTCTTGAAACCTATGGAGATTTCTGCATACCGTTTAGCGAAGGAAACATTTATTCCTCAAACGCGCATTTCAGAGATTATTAGGGGCAACAGAAGAATCACCGCTGATACGGCTTTACGATTTGCCAAATTTTTTGGAACCAGTGCAAAGTTTTGGATGGGATTACAAGATGATTATGATCTTGAAGAAGAAAAAGTTGTGAAGGAAAAAGAGCTGAATGAAATCATTCCTATAAAAGGAAATGCTGCATAAAATATGAAAAGACCTTTAGTACTCCCCTCAGCAGAGAAAGAAGATAAAAACTTCCAAGAGTTGATACAGTTTTTTAATGAAACATTGGGGTTTTGCCCTAACAGTGTTAAAACGATGTATCACAGACCTTCAATTGCCTATGCTTTCATTGCACTTAACAAAGCAGTAATGGACAATAAGGGCAGGGTTACAAGTTCACTTAAAAGACTTATTGGATATATCAGTAGCAATGTTGCAGGATGCAGGTATTGCCAGGCGCATACCATAAGAGCTGCTGAGCGATATGGCGCAGATGAAGAAAAGCTGAAAAATATTTGGGAGTTCCGGACACATCATGCGTTTTCGGAACAAGAACGTGCTGCACTGGAATTCGCATTTGCCAGTTCTGTGATTCCAAATGCAGTGGATGATGCTGTTGCCGAAAAACTCAGATTGTATTGGAATGCAGGTGAAATTGTAGAAATTCTTGGAGTGATCGCTCTTTTTGGATTTTTAAATCGATGGAATGATTCTATGGGTACAGAACTTGAAAAGGAGGCAATAGCATCGGGTGATAAACATTTAAAAGGGAATGACTGGACTGTGGGGAAGCATAAATACTAAATATCTATGGATCAAAACAAACGCTTTGATTTACCCGATGAATTTCGCCACTTGGTTCCTAATCTTGAAAATCTGTAGAATTGAGTAGATAATGTCATATGGCTTACAGCATAAACCATGGAAATTTCACTTCCATTATTTGTTTTAGTAGTCATATACTTATTTAAACGCTGGATTTTCGAAGTAAAGCGAAAACGCCGTCGTGACTATTATCGGAACGAATATCTTAAATCAGAGGAATGGCAGCGGAAAAGATATGTTGTATTCAAACGTGATAATTGGCGCTGCGTGTATTGTGGTGCACCTGCTACTCAAATTTATCATAAGAAATACGCAAAAAGGAACATCGGAAAGGAACCTATTGAGTGGCATGTTTCAATCTGCAAGCCTTGCCATGATTCTAAACATCATTGAGAAATGGAAATAAACTTAAGACCTTGGGCGATTGAAGACTTGGGCAATTTGGTCAAGTATGCCAATAACCGGAACATTGCAAGAAATATGACTGACAAATTTCCATTTCCTTACACAGAGACAAATGGAAAGGCATTTATTGAATTGGTTACCAAAGACGACCCAATTCACATTTTCGCCATTGAATACAACGGACAGGCCATAGGTGGAATTGGAATACATCCTCAGGACAACATACACAAAAGGAATGCTGAACTTGGTTATTGGCTTGGAGAACCGTTTTGGGGACAAGGTATAGTCAGTATTGCTATCCAACAAATCTTAAATTTTGCTTTTGAGACTTATGACATAGATAGGGTTTTTGCCCGTCCATTTGGGACGAACACCGCTTCACAAAAAGTATTGGAGAAGAATGGATTTTTGCTTGAAGGTAAATTTGAAAAAGTATTGATAAAAGATGGCGATTTATTGGACGAGTTAATCTATGCAATCAGACGGGAAAACTGAGGTTTATAGGAATGAAAAAAATATTGAAAATAGCACTATGGACCATAGCCATAATTCTTATGGTAATAGGAGTGGTGGGATATTATGTAAGTAAACAGATTGGCAGTTTGGATTCCTTGGAAGACCGCAGGGAAAGATTCTCCGCGCTGGCATATTATAATGCAGATACCGATCAGTTTATAAGTCCGGAGGAATTGCCTTATTATCCGGAGCAAACCACAGGCGGAGACGCAGGTCCTGCACGGTTTTTTAAAACTTCACCAAATGCACCGGGGTTTCCATTACCCAAACAGATGATTACCAAAAGTGATTTTTCAGAAACCCCTTCGGATTTTGCTGCATGGTGGTTTGGTCACTCCTCGTTTATTCTTGAGCTTGATGGAATGCGGATCTTATTCGATCCTGTGTTCGAAAATGGAGGTCCCCTACCGTTTATTTTAAGAAGGTTTGATGTCTCTCCCATCAAAAGAGAAGAACTGCCTGAGATTGATTTGGTAGTCATTACCCATGACCATTATGATCATTTGGAGGCTGCTACCATAAGATTTCTGGCATCTAAAAACACAGAATTTATCGTGCCATTGGGTGTAGGCGCACGGTTGGAAGGCTGGGGTATTCAGAAAAACAACATCAGCGAGTTAGGTTGGCATGATACCAAGACTGTTGGTTCTTTGCAAATCACTGCTCTTCCTGGAATACACTACACAAGTAGAAGTTATAATGATAGAAATAAAACCCTTTGGGCCTCTTTTGTAATTAAAGGGACTGATAAAAATCTGTTTGTAAGTGGTGATACTGGATATGGCACACATCTGAAAGACATAGGACAAAAATATGGTCCCTTCGACCTGGCTTTTGTGGAAATAGATGGCTGGAACAAAGGATGGCCTTTGACCCACCTCTTTCCTGATCAGGCAATTCAGTTATGTCTGGATATAGATACTAGACTCCTGTTTCCCATTCATTGGGGAGCCTTTGATCTGGCAATGCACCCTTGGGATGAATCTATTCAAATGGTAGCTGATCTGGCAGCAGAAAATAACATCAAACTGGTGACACCCATTATGGGCGAAAAAGTTATACCCGGTCTTAGTCCAACCATTAATTGGTGGGAAATTCCAAACAGGGAAAGATAAATTGTCGCGTGCCTAGGTCAATTTTTTCGACTTCCTCTTATATCGCACTGAGAAAATAAAAAATCAGTATCTTTAAGAAGCATGGTCTTAGCATTAACTGTGAATCTTCAAATATCCTTTGTCCCCGGGCGAATTATTAAAGCAGTAATTAAATAGATAATAAGAAAATAAAAAAAGCATCTTAAGATGGCATTAGGGCATTTAGGATATAATTAAAACCTTGGAAAATAAAGGAACAACCTTAGCCCAAACTTTAACAATAAATAACAACCAACAACGATGAACAAAAAAATTGAACTTAAAGCGACCGGCGAAACCATAACCTTCATAAAGACATCCAAAGATACTAATGGGGAATATGTAGAGGTGATTACAACCTTGCCGGCGAATGGTGCCAGGCCTCCTTTGCATCGGCATGTTTTACAAAGTGAATTATTTGAGGCGGTTGAAGGCAGATTGGGACTTGAGTATGGTGAAAACAAAATCATTCTCGAGCCCGGACAGTCATTGACGCTTCCTCCAAATACCTTACACACTTGTTATTCTGTAGATGGCAATGAAATAAAATGCAGAGCGGTTTTTACTCCTGCCCTTCATATCGAATATTTTTTGACTGAAATGTTTGCCTCAAGTAACCGTAGAAATTCAATAGATCCTTCCCCATATGACGCCTGTTTCATTTTGCGAAAAATGAAAGGTGAATACTATTTGGGAGATACTTCTCTTTTCGTCCAAAAATCCATATTTCCCCTTATAGCAATATTTGGCAAAATGTTCGGACTTGTAAAAGCTAAATCTAAGATGGCATGACAAATCCTAATGAGCAAACAGACTTACAGCTCTGACTACGGGGATTAGGGAAAATCTGTGGAGACACGGACTTTGGCGTAGAGGGTTGGAGGTAATAAGGTTCGTGGAGACACGAACCTTGGCGTAATTTCGAACCAAGATTGTGTAAAAGTAGTCTTCGAAGGCATAGACGACCTTGGGATTTTTAAGGATTATTGAATTTCCAACGCTCGCCATTTTCCCAATCTTCCATTGAGTTTCCATATTGCGGATAGCCTTTCTTTGATTTCAACATGGAAGCCAGGTGCATGAGGTTGTAAGTCATAAAAGTGGTAGTCCTATTGGTAAAATCAGAATCATAACCTTTGGGTGGATCAATTTTTTTGTCTTTCCATTCTGTATCTCCATAACTGGGGCCGGGTCCGATTTCTCCGATCCATCCACAACTTGCCTGTGGAGGTATGGTGAAACCAAGATGTTGCAAAGAAAATAAAATACCCATCGAACTATGCTTTACCCCATCTTCATTGCCTGTAATCATACATCCGGCAACCTTTCCGTAATAGATCGATTGGCCTTTTTCATTGGTCTTATCACTCATACCATCCAGTCTTTCAATCAGTTTCTTAGCCACAGATGATTTCTCACCAAGCCAAATCGGAGTTGCGAATACGAGGATTTCCGCTTTCAGAACCCTCTTGAAAAGTTCAGGCCATTCATCTTTTTCCCATCCATGTTCAGTCATGTCAGATTTTTCGCCCGGAGGCACTTCGTGGTCTATTAACCTGATTTCATCAACTGACACCTTTTCACGTTCAAATATTCCCTTAGAAACATCAATCAATCTTGAGGTGTGACTTACCCGAGGGGATTTTTCCAATGTGCAATTGATAAATATTGCGCGTAAGTTTTTAAATTCCGGTCTTGACATTTGATTTGATTTTTAATTCTGAAAAAGGGATAATCCCATTTGAATGGGTATACTGATATAGAAACTATATTCAATGTTTTTAGAAAAAATCAAATTCAAAGCCAATAAAACTAAGGTTCTCCTGAGTTCCCTCATCAATTTTGTATTTCATTGAATTGACTTTCCAAAGGCAATTTTTCAATGGTATTTACCCAATTAATCAAGCTGTCCGGAATTTATCTTTGGAGAATGTGTTTTTTTCTATCACAAAAATTACTGCATGCATGTAGGTCATAGACAACACTTTGTTACCAAACCAACTCAATTACGAAATATGAGTATCATTGGAATGCGATGCGGAATATCAGAACAAACTTTCCGAAACGGTCTTAACTCTAATCTCTCGCCTCTAAAAATCTAAAAGTTGGACCTAAATACCCACGACCTATTTGGGCGAACCCATGACCTGGCGATCCAAGAAGACGGATTTTATTTCAAATATTTTAAGGAGAAATTGGGAAAAGTCTAATTTCTCGCTTCTCGCCTCTAAAAAAGAAAGTGGGACCTAAGGGATTCGAACCCATGACCTCTGCTCTGTCAAAGCAGCGCTCTAAACCAACTGAGCTAAGATCCCGATAATATTTAATATAGCAACGCTCTAAACCATCCCGATAGCTATCGGGATAAGATCCCGATTTGAGGATGCTAAAATCAGGAATGATTTTGGGATTTCAAAGGGGGAGACAATGGGAATATTGAAAGATTGATAAATTGTAAAATTTTTGAGGTCAATAATCAAGGGTTTATGGGGAATTGACAACCCGACAACAAAGGTTGCCAAAAATTTACTCTCCAATAAATTAACAAAGTGCCTGCATAGTTCAGTGATTGGCAGAAAGAAATGCCAATATTGCCAGATTGGAATCTATGCTGTTGTCAAGGAACATTTCATGTCCTGCATTGTCGATTTTAATCCAAATATCGTTTGGCAATAATTCCTCAAGTTTACAATCGATCAGGTCATTCATGTTTCCGGTATTCAATGCCCCGGATAAAAGCATTGTAGGAGTGGTAAGCATCTTTACCCTGTCCATATCTACCAATGGAAAGGCATCGGATGAGGTCGCTAACAGTTCCCATTCTTTCGAATTCTGAAGGAAGCTCGTTCTCCAAAATTCCGGAATAGAGTCAAATTCGGATTGGAAATACCACTTTGAAGTTTGATCCAGTCCTGCTTTCTCCCCTCCTTTCAAATAAGCCATTCCAATAGGATTCCAGGTTTGATGCATAAATTTATCATAAGTGGCATTGTTTCCGGAATCCTCAGTAAGCCACCTTATGATGGGAGGCTCTGCCAAAATCATTTTCTTTACCCTTTTTGGGTGTTCCATCGCAAAAACCAGGGCTGTATAGGCCCCATAAGAATGGCCGAGAATATTAGCTTCTTTGATTTCAAGCGCATCCATAAAATTCAATAAATCTTCCGCTTCAACGATAGCTGAATGATTGGCGATGGGCTGGTTTTGGTTTGGGTAATTATACCTTCTGCTGTAGGTATAGACGCAATAATATTTTTGTAAAGTTGGCACCTGTCGTTCCCAATATCGCATATCTGTCAGACTGCCATGTATTAAAATCAGCGGAAACCCTTCTCCGGCTACATCATAATGTATAGTTGCTCCCGACAGATCCAGGACCTGATAGTTCTCCTGATTCGTGCCGGCTTTACATCCTGTCAAAATCAAAAGGATATAAAGCATCACACCCAAAGGAGAGAAGGTATTTAAATATTTTTCCATGGATCAAACTGATTTATTTAGATAAAGCTAGCATAAGTTTTTGTATTTTGCTGATTGCCGATTCTAATGATAAAATGAATAAAGTAGAAAATATAATTGGGGTTGGATTTCAGGTGCTTGGATTGCTTTTGCTCCTGTTTTGCTTATACTCCTGTCAACCCAGGGTTGAAATTGAGCGTCCTCTGGATCCATGGGCATTTAGGTCTGTACTTGACAAAAAACCAAGGATGCTTACCCTGGCATTGGATTCTGCCTGTTATGTGGCCTATGATCTCTCCAATCAGCAGTTGTACAAGGTTTGGAAGGGTGGGGTATTACTGGAAGGTGCCGTATATACCAACAAGAAAAACATTCAACCCAGTAGTTGGGGCACGCCCTATTTAAAGAATGGGGAAATTTACAACCTTTGGAAAATCACACGTGATGGCCAAGAAATTCCCCTCACATGGAAATACAAAGGGTATAAACTGAAGGACAAACAAATCACCATTTGGAATGAGGCCCACATGGAGAGTGGGGAAGTGGTTCACATAGAAGAACAACCTGGATTTGTGAGCAATGAAAATGGGGATCCCGGATTAGAACGGAGGATTTTAATAGAAA
>NZ_JBGTCA010000021.1:0-3016 GCF_041749095.1 Aquiflexum sp.
TCTTCCAAATCACAGGAACTTCCATCCTGATTTTCCACCACCTCCAAAATTGGATTAGTCTTCACAAAATCCTTCCAGGCCTTTTCAATAGTTTCAACAAAAACTTCTTTAGGTTGGGCGCCTGAAATACCATATTTCCTGTCCAACACAAAAAATGGCACCCCTCTTACCCCTATCAGTCTTGATTCATAAATATCCTGTTCCACTTTATCCTGAAATTCCTCAGAATCCAAACAAGCATCAACCCTACCTTTTTCCAAACCAACTTCCAAAGCAAGTTGAAGTAGTGTCTCTTTGTCATCTATATTTTTGCCTTCGGTGAAATATGCTTTCAAAAGTCTTTCTTTCTTGGCATCACCCTTTTCCAGTGTTTTTGCCAACTGCAGTAACCTATGAGCATTTTTAGCATTGGCCACCACTGTCTTGTCCATATTGAATACCAATCCCTCCTCTTTTGCCATGTCCACTACTTGTTGTGTTATTTGTTGGGTTTGGGCAAGACTCCATCCCTTGGTTTCGGACAAATACTCCTGGGTACTTTTTTGGGGATCGGTAACCATATCGGGATTGAGCAGAAAACTTTTCCATTCAATTTGTATCTTCTCCGCAAATTCAAAATCCTTTAAAGCAGATTCCAATCTTCTTTTTCCAATATAACAAAACGGACACATGATGTCTGACCAGATTTCGATTTTCATAATTCAATATTTTTGACTTATTTCCTAAATCAATTTTATCCCCCGAAGGTTCAAAATTCATGAAAACCAAAGAATGTCCCTCTTGCGCCATGGATGTTGAAAAAGATGCAAAGTTTTGCCCCATCTGTGATTTTCACTTTCCAAAAAGAAATCCGATTTACCGGATTGTGGCATTGCTACTGGCGCTATTGATGTTGCTGTTTTTTATTTTTTAGAAAAAAAAATTTCTCAACTACCTATTTTTTGATTTCCGCCCAATAAATTTAATACTCATTTTATTGCAAATTAAACCTTATAAAATGCAGTCATATTATTTAAAGTATTTTTTTGATAACATCGGTAATTTATTTTAATTCAGAATTTTAAGAAGTAAAATCATATGGAATTTGGTGGAAAATACTAAAATATCTTTATCTAAACCTAAACATATATTTTATTACTAATTCGAGAAAAAATTACATTTTACGGCATAATTGTTGCACCGATAAATTCAAAAAATTAACGAATATTCTTTTACAGCGGGTAAAGAATATTTCTTTTTGGTAACAATACCAAAACGCATTATTTATCGTTTTCAACACATTTGGAAAGTCCTATGCTGATAATATAATATAATACTCCTGAAAATTTACCCAATCAATTGGAAGAAGGCAGTGTCGGTTTGTCTTTTATCCTCAAAGACAACTTCCCATTGGATAAAAATCCACTGGAAGAAAAATCACCCATCCTTGTCATGCATGAGGGGACAGTCTTGATCAAAAAACTGGAACTGACTGTCAAAGGTTATAATGAAAACAGCCGGTTCAGTAAGAATCTGGAAATAGAATACAATACCATCAAAAAAGTAGCATTTGATACAAGGGATGAATCTGATGATCTATTTTTGAATATGCCTGAAGGCACATACGATGCCATTGATTTTAGGTTTTTTATGGCTGACTATGACGAACATCCGTCAGTTTTCCTGGAAGCGACATACGTGAGTCCGGAAAGCGATGTTATACCTGTAATTGTTGAACTATTTGAATCAGATCTCAAATTCGACCTAAAATTTGACACCGTCAATTTACCTGCACCGAGGGTTTTCAATGGTAATCTCAATAATTCCTCCATGGTGTTTGTTATCCATGCAGACAGGTGGTTTGATGGCTTTAGCATTGTTGACCTTCAAAATGCTAAAAAAGTAGATGACAAGATTATCATCAACAAGACCCATAATACAAATCTCTACTACAAATTCCGCACAAAAATCAAACGTTGTGCAGAGATAATAGTGGAAGTGAAGTAAGGTATTTGAAAATCGTAAATTAAGAAAAACAGCAACGAAGCCCCGAAATAAATTTGGGGCTTCGATGCTTTGAACCCTTTTACCTTCCACTTCTTCTCCAATCCATTTTTGACTTTTGTGGTTAAAATGAATTCTATAATAAATTAAGAAGACCCAGTGATCACTTAAAAACCTTTTTCCTTTCCTCTTTTTTCCCAGTCCTTTTGTTCCCTTTTGTCACTTTTGTGGTCAAACAATCCTGTAATGAAATAACTTAGGCCATTATCCACTCATCAACTCTATAAACTCTTCGTGTCATCCCCTACTCTTTTGTTATCTTTTGACACTTTTGTGGTTAACTTAGAAATCAAATTTCATCAGCATGGACAAAAGATCATTTCTAAAAAACTTAGCCTTCACAGGAATAGCTTCCACGGCATCATTTAAGGTCTTATCAGAAAGCTTAAAAGTCTATGAGAATGTTTCTCCTTCTACCCTGGCCTCAGATGAAGATTTTTGGATGAAAATCAGGGAAGGCTACAAAATCAAACCGGATTATATCAACTTGGAAAATGGTTACTATTGCTTTATCCCTACCCAAACACTTGAAAATTACATTGACCATATTAGGGAAATCAATTATGAAGCTTCATGGTATTTCAGGACTGTTCAATGGGTCCACAAGGACAATGCTGCTGCAAGGTTGGCGGCTACTTTTGGCGGGACTCCCGATGAAGTTGCCATCACAAGAAATGCCACAGAGTCCTTGGATATCATCATTTCAGGTTTCCCATGGCAAAAAGGAGATGAAGCCATCTTTGCAGAACAGGATTATGGAAGTATCAAAAACATGTTTGAATTGGCCTCAAGAAGGCATGGCATTACCAACAAAATAGTAAGCGTACCACTCCACCCCAAATCAGATGAGGAAGTTGTCAAAGTCTACGAAGATGCCATAAGGCCAAATACAAAACTCATCATGGTCAGCCACATGGTCAATATTACGGGTCAGATTCTTCCTGTGAAAAAAATATGCGATATGGCACATAGA
>NZ_JBGTCA010000022.1:0-40784 GCF_041749095.1 Aquiflexum sp.
CTTTGGAAGGATTTGATGTTTTCACCTGTGCCAGAAATCTGAAGGATTTGAAGGGTTTGAAAAAGGATTTTGCTTCTAAATATTCTGGGCAAAAAATTTTTATCAAAAAAGTGGATATGTCTGTAAAAGAAGAAATTGAAGTATTTACAGATGAAGTCAAAGATATTGCTACCCCTGATGTGATTGTTAATAATGCAGGGGTTTTCTTTCCGGGATCAATTCATTCAGAACCGGAAGGTAATTTTGAATTGATGATGAAGACCAACTTGTTTTCTGCATATTATCTTACCAGGGCATTTACACCAGAAATGATCAAAAGAAAATCAGGGTATATTTTCTCCATTGGATCTATAGCAGGGCTAACTGCCTATGCCAATGGTGGCAGCTACGCAATATCAAAATGGGCCATGTTGGGATTTACCAAATGCCTCAGGCAGGAGCTAAAGGATTACAATATAAAAGTGACTTCAATTTTGCCTGGAGCTACATATACCGCGAGTTGGGAAGGAGTGGATCTTCCCGTAGAAAGATTCATGAAGTCAGAAGACGTGGCAGAAGCAGTTTGGGGCGCATATAACCTTTCCCCCTTTTCTGTTGTTGAAGAAATAGTTATTAGACCTCAATTAGGAGATTTATAATCAGTATGGAAACCAAAGCATTGTTGGAAAAGATAAGGTACTGTAACAGCCTTACTCAATATTCAAGAAGAAAGACCATCCCCGTCAAGGTAGGAGATGTGATCATTGGTGGAGACAGCCCAATAGTGATCCAGTCCATGACAACTGTGGATACTATGGATACCCAAGGCTCTGTGGAACAGTGTATCCGCATGATCGAAAGCGGTTGCCAACTGATCCGGATTACCGCTCCTAGCATGAAGGAAGCAGAAAATCTTCAAAAGATCAAAAATGAATTACGGAAGTTAGGTTACAATACGCCATTGGTGGCGGATATCCATTTTACACCAAATGCCGCTGAAATCGCTGCAAGGATTGTAGAAAAGGTGAGGATCAATCCAGGGAACTATGCCGACAAAAAGAAATTTGAGGTCATAGAATATACTGACGAAAGTTACCAGGAAGAATTGGAAAGAATCAGGGAGCGTTTTCTTCCCCTGGTCAAAATCTGCAAAGAATATGGAACTGCTATGCGTATCGGTACCAACCATGGCTCTCTTTCAGACAGGATCATGAGCCGTTATGGCGATACTCCACTTGGGATGGTAGAATCGGCATTGGAATTTCTCCGGATTTGCGAAGATGAAAATTACCATGATATCGTCATTTCGATGAAATCGTCCAACACTCAGGTCATGGTACAAGCCTATCGACTCTTGGTTCAAAAACTGGATGAAGGTGGTTTTAAGCCATATCCACTTCACTTAGGTGTGACAGAGGCGGGAGATGGTGAGGATGGAAGAATCAAATCAGCTGTTGGAATTGGGACTTTGTTGGAGGATGGTTTGGGTGATACGGTGAGGGTATCACTGACAGAAGATCCTGAATTTGAATCACCTGTTGCACAAAGTTTGGTGGACAGGTATCTGGAAAGATCAGGACATCAGGATATTGAGGAAATTCATCATTATCCAATTACTCCTTTTGAGTATAATAAAAGATTAACAAGAGAAGTCCTCAACTTTGGAGGGGGAAATGTCCCTCGGGTGATTGCGGATATTTCTGTTATAGACAATATCTCCTCAAAAGAAATGAAGCATGTTGGTCATTTCTATTTGCCTGAACTTGATAAATGGAAAATGAATGATCAGGGAGCAGATTATGTCTATTCCGGTTCAAATCCAATTCCATTTATGCTTCCAAATGGAATGAAGGAAATTCAGAATTATTCAATTTGGAAAAATGAAACTGATCAAATCAATAAGTTTCCTGCGTTTACTTTGGATCAATTCAAATCGGCAGATACTTTCCACAATGGTGTGAACTTTCTGATGCTTACTGATTTGGAAATCAACGAGGCTTTAGATTGGATAGAAAACAGAAGAGACATTGTCATCATCTTAAGCAGCTCAAACAGCCATCAAATGGCGGCCCTGAGACGTGCTTTTATCACGTTATTGGAAAACCATAACCAAATACCGGTTGTTGTCAAGATAAGTTATCCTGTTCTGGACCAGGATAAAATCATGCTATATGCAGCCACTGATGTGGGAGGATTGTTAATTGACGGTTTGGGAGAGGGTATCATGTTGGGGATTGAAAGTTTTCAAGATGGTGAAAGAAGTTCAACTTTGGAACAGATCAAATTGCATAACTCTGTCTCATTTGGAGTTCTTCAGGCGGCAAGGACAAGAATGTCCAAAACAGAGTATATTTCCTGTCCTTCCTGTGGAAGAACCCTGTTTGATTTACAGGAAACCACAGCCATGATAAGAAAAAGAACTGACCATCTTAAGGGTGTAAAAATCGGGATTATGGGCTGTATCGTAAATGGACCGGGTGAAATGGCTGATGCGGATTTTGGATACGTAGGTTCAGGAAAAGGTAAAATCACTTTATACAGGGGAAAAGAAGTTGTAAAGAAATCTGTCCCCTCCGAACATGCAGTAGATGAATTGATAGAAATAATCAGAAAAGATGGTGTGTGGATTGAACCTGAAGCCGCTGATTGAGTTGTATAGGTTGTATAGGTTATCATGAAACAGTATGGAACCATGATAACATTAGCTCTAAAATAAATTACTAATTATCAACAACAGAAAAGATGTCAGAGAATAAAATTAAAGAGTTTTTTAAGCTTGGTGAAGTTGGGAATTATTTTTTCAGGGTATTCGGAAAACCTGACCCTGACAGACCATCCAATATCAATATCAGGATGATGCATGGCATCAATAAAATTACCATTTTGATATTCCTGATGGGGATTATTTTTTGGATCGTTAAGCGGGTAATCGCTTGATTTTCGAATGAGTTTTAAAAAAATTATTAGAGTATTAGGTTTCATACCAACAAAAATGGTAAACTCAAAGCTGGTTAATATGTCAATCATGCCAACATCGGACATCGGTCATCGGTCACGCATGGCAAACCGTGTAAGTCTTCTGATGAAATAATTGCAACCTAAAAATTGAACAATGAACATTACTTTTTTCAGAGAATATTGTCTTTCAAAACCCGGTACTTCAGAAGATACCCCTTTTGATCCAAATACCCTTTGTTTTAAAGTCGCAGATAAAATATTTGCCATCATTGATATTGAGCTTTTTGAAAGTGTCAATTTAAAATGTGATCCGGAAAGAGCTGTTGAGTTAAGAGAAAAATTTACAGGAATTGTTCCCGGATATCATATGAACAAAAAGCATTGGAATACGGTATCATTTGACGGGTCAGTTCCTGATAATCTTATTTTGGAATTGGTGGATCACTCCTATGATTTGATTTTTAATAGTTTGCCTAAGAAAAAGCGGGAATCCATTTGACTACATGAGCTATCTTAAAATTGATTCCATCAAAAAAAGCTATCAAAAAGAAAATTATGTTCTAAATAATTTTTCCCTTGATATTCCCAAAGGTAAAATCATCTCATTGGTCGGAGAGAGTGGTTCCGGTAAAAGTACTTTGCTGAGAATTATTGCAGGAACGGAAAATAGGGACTCAGGGGAGATTTTTTTGGAAGGTGAACGTATCCAAAATCCAAAGGAAAAGCTGATTCCAGGCTATGAAGAAATCCAACTTGTATATCAGGATTACAAGTTATTTCCCAATTCAACTGTCGAAGAGAATATTGACAGGCCCCTGTTTCTGTATGAAAAAGCATACAGGAAAAAAAGGGTTGCCACCTTGCTCCAATTACTTGGCCTGACAGACTTCAAAGATAAAAAGCCGAAACAACTTTCCGGTGGGCAACAACAAAAAGTAGCAATCGGAAAGGCTTTGAGTATTGAACCCCAAGTATTGCTCTTGGATGAACCGTTTTCAAGTTTGGACCAAATTCAGCGTAGGGAACTGATCGATGAATTGAAAACCATGTTTGGGAAATTGGGTGTAACAGTTGTGTTTATCACCCATGACCTTGATGATGCCCTACAGATGACCAATGATTTGGTGATCTTGCAAAAGGGTAAAATCATTCAGCAAGGACATCCTGAGGAGATTTTTACCAAACCAAAAAACCTATATGCAGCCAAACTTTTCAGTCATCTGAATCCCATCCCCGGCAAATCAAAAACATATATCCGACCTTCTGATATCCAATTATTCAAATCAAGTGGAGTATCTGCCAAAATCACAGAAAAAAAATATCTTGTGCATTACAACGAACTGACCGTAAAACTCTCTGATGGTACGTTGTGGAAAGTTGAAGATAAAAAAAGAACATTTGATGTTGGTGAAAAATTGTTTTTGAAATGGGAGGAAGAAAAGGAAATCGGTTTTTAATTAAACTTTCTTATCCCTCAGTATTTTGATAAAATCCTCTGTGTTGAGGTTAATCTGTTTAAGTATGCTACGGATAAGTGGCCTTGAAATGTCAGTTCCCTTATGATGGGGTAATGTGGTATACCTTCCATCCGGATGGCGGTAAAAAACATGACTTCCCTTTTGTCTAACTATTTGAAAGTTAAGTGAAGTTAGAATTTTTTCAAAAGTCAAAGTATCAATAATAGGAAGCTTACTCATACAGAAACAGAAAAATGCTGCACTCCAATGAATTCTGGTAAGTCTTCAATTTCTTTGGTAGTCATTTCCTCCAAACATAGTTCAATGACTTCTTTTAGATTTACATGCAGTTCATCAAGAGTTTTTGCCTGCGTGTGTGCTCCCGGAAGATTTGGAACTATTCCTATATATAAATTTGACTCTTTATCTTTTTCTATTTGTGCTGCGAATTGGTATGATTTCATGGCTCTATAATTTTAAATGAAATTAAGTGATTTAATTTAATAATTCACAAAGATTTGAGCCCCAAACTTTTGCAAAACATTAACGGTGTGAGAACCATTACCAAAGTTATGATTGGTAATTATTTTTAATCATTAATGCTGATGCCCGTGTTCTCCATGGACATGACCATGGCTTAGTTCTTCTTCGGTAGCTTCTCTGACCTCAAAAACTTCTCCGGCAAAATGCAGATCGAATCCCACCAAAGGATGGTTGAAATCCAATAAAATCTCTTCACCTAAATCCTTCACCACTTTGGCCTGCATAGGATAACCATTTTCATCTACCAATGGGAGAAAATTACCTTCTTCCAACATACCCGGTTCGAATCCATTTTGAGCGTCAAACTGGTTTTTTGGCATGGCCATGATCAATTCATCATCGGCTTCACCATAAGCCTCTTCTGTCGGAATGATGAAGTTGAAATTATCACCATGTTGTTTTCCTTCTAAGAAGATTTCAAACTTTTCGGGTAATCCACTGTTTCCAAACAGAAAATAAAACGGATCATCCTGATCTCTTATCTCTACACTGAATGGGACAGACTCTATATTTTCTTCCTCTTTGCTGACTTTGAGTTCGTAAGTAAGACCTACTACTGTGTTTTTTGTGATTTTCATATGGTGTTGTTAAAGATGTAAAGGTAGGTTTATTTTATTGCCCCATTGACCATTACCGCCATAATACTGAGCATGGCAAATATAAAACATAGAAATATCCAACCCTTTTTTCCTTTGATGGTAAAATAAAGCGTGCTCAAAAAAATGATTCCAAACAAAATCCCAAATATGAGCAAAACTCTCATATACAGATCCTCAGAGGAATGGAAATAGGGTGCTTGAGGATTTCCTAACTGTAATTTCATTTCCCCTTGGAAATATTTTATCCCCAGCCATTCTCTCCAATAGGAATAGGCAAATATCCCTGAGGATAGCAATGCTGCAAAAGAGATAATGAATCTGTTCATAGGGCGTGTTGATTAATGCCATGACTATTCATGTAAATTCATGCCATGACTCAAAGTCATGGCATGAATACTCAAAGTCACGGCATGAATTAAACTAAATAACAATATTCACAATCTTTCCATGTACAACAATCACCTTTTTAGGGGCGTTTCCTTCTGTCCATTTCAGAACAGTAGTATCTTCCAAAGCAGCTTTTTCTACCTCTTCCCTACCCAATGAAAGTGGCAAGGTCAACTTTGTCCTCATTTTTCCATTGATAGAAACCGGGTACTCGTGATTGTTTTCTACCAAGAACTCTTCTTTAAACTCAGGGAAAGCTGCGTAGATGATTGATTTGGAATGGCCTAACAATGACCATAACTCTTCTGCAATATGCGGGGCATAGGAGGAAACGAGAATAGCCAAAGGTTCCAAAACCTCACGTTTATTGCATTTTTGTGAAGTCAGTTCATTGACGCAGATCATAAAGGAAGCCACAGAAGTATTGAAAGAGTAATTATCCAAATCCTCCTTGGTCTTTTTGATGGTTTTATGAAGTGTTTTCAGTTCTTCATTGTTTGGCTTTTCGTCTGAAACTTGGAACTGACCATTGCTGTCATGATATAACTTCCAGAGTTTTTTGAGGAATTTGAACACACCGTCAATCCCGTTGGTGTTCCAAGGTTTGAACTGCTCCAAAGGTCCAAGAAACATCTCATACAATCTTAAGGTGTCCGCGCCATATCGCTCAATGATGTCATCCGGATTGACCACATTGTACTTGGATTTGGACATTTTTTCTACCTCAGCACCACAGATGTATTTCCCATCTTCCAGAATGAATTCGGCATCGGCCAAGTCGGGTCTCCAGGATTTGAATTTGTCAATGTTCAATTGGTCATTATATACAATATTGACATCCACATGCATTTCCGAAGTATCATAATTGTCCTTAAGACCATAACTCACAAATTGATTGGAGCCTTTGACTCTATATACAAAGTTGGATCTTCCCTGAATCATGCCTTGATTGATCATTTTTTGGAAAGGCTCTTCGATGCTTACTGCTCCGATATCATAAAGGAATTTAGTCCAAAATCTGGAATACAATAAGTGACCTGTTGCATGTTCTGCTCCCCCAATATAGAGGTCCACTGCACCCCAATATTTTTCCTTTTCGGGATCTACAAACTTCTCTGTGTTTTTGGGATCCATATATCTGAAAAAATACCAACTTGATCCGGCCCATCCGGGCATGGTGCTTTTCTCTAAAGGAAATTCTCCATCCGCTGTCATGTAAGTCCAGTCTTTTGCCCTTCCCAATGTAGGCTCTCCGTCTTCCGTAGGCAAATATTTATCCACCTCAGGCAAGACCAATGGCAGATCCTTTTCATCCATCAAGTATGGCAATCCATCCTTGAAATAGACAGGGAGAGGTTCACCCCAATATCTTTGTCGGGTAAAGATGGCATCCCGCATCCGGTATTGGATTTTTCCTTTTCCGATTTTATTTTCTTCCAAAAATGCAATGGCCTTATTCATGGCATCTTTCATTTCAAGATCTGAAATAAAGCCCGAATTAATGATAGTTCCGCCTTTTCCCGGAAAAGAACCGTTTTCCATACTCCCTTCAATCACCTGCCTGACTTCCAATCCAAAATGTCTGGCAAAATTGTAGTCTCTTTCATCGTGGGCAGGAACTGCCATCACAGCGCCTGTTCCATATCCTGCCAAAACATAATCAGCGATCCAGATCTGAATTTCTTCACCATTGAATGGATTGATCGCATAAGATCCTGTAAAAGCCCCGGAGATGGTTTTTACATCAGACATCCTGTCCCTCTCTGACCGGTTTTTGGCGATTTCTACATAACCTTCGGCCGTTTCTCTTTGGTCTTCAGTGATCAGTTCCTGGACATATTCATGTTCGGGTGCCAAAGCCAAATAGGTCACACCATAAATGGTATCAATTCTTGTCGTAAAAACTTTGATCTGTTTGTCTTTTCCTTTGATCTGGAAAACCATTTCTGCACCAATGGATTTTCCTATCCAGTTGCGCTGCATTTCTTTGATGGGTTCCGACCAGTCGACTTTCTCCAAACCCTGAAGCAATCTTTCGGCATAGGCTGTAATCCGCATGCTCCATTGCATCATTTTTTTTCTTTCCACAGGATGGCCTCCTCTTTCTGAGAAGCCGTCTTTTACCTCATCATTGGAAAGAACTGTGCCCAAGGCAGCACACCAGTTGACAGTGGTTTCTGCCAAAAATGTCAGTCGATATTGCAATAGGATTTCCTGCTTTCTTTTCTCTGAAAATGAATTCCAATCATGAGAAGTGAATACAGCAGTATCCTCATCACAGACAGCTTGAATGTTGCCATTCCCTTCTTTTTCAAAAATGGCTATCAATGATTCTATGCTCTTTGCTTTGTCTTCGGACTTGTCATAATAGCTATTGAACAACTGCATGAAAATCCATTGTGTCCATCGGTAATAATCCGGGCTTGAAGTCCTTACTTCTTTGCTCCAGTCAAAAGCAAACCCTATATTTTTGAGTTGCTCAGTATAGCGGTTGATATTTTGTTCGGTAGTAATGGCAGGGTGTTGGCCGGTCTGAATGGCGTATTGTTCAGCAGGCAATCCAAATGAATCATAGCCCATGGGGTGCAGGACATTGTATCCTTCCAATCTTTTAAATCTGGTAATGATATCAGAGGCAATATATCCCAATGGATGCCCAACATGTAGTCCGGCACCGGAAGGATATGGAAACATATCCAAGGAATAAAACTTAGGTTTGGTTTGATCTACTTTGGCATTGAAAATCCGGTTTATCTCCCAGTATGATTGCCATTTTTTTTCTATTTCCTGAAAATTGTAATCACCCATTATTGAATAATTGCGTTGCTTTTTATGAATTGCTTGCAAAAATAGAAAAATTAGCGGGAATTGGCTGACAATCCTGCAATTGCTTTTACAAAGGACGGAAGAAAGGGGACAGAAGACCGAAGAAAACCGGCCAATAAAAATTCATCCTTGACCTGATGTGAATAAACCAAAATTTGGTGCATTGCCGAAAAAATCTTAAATCTAAAATCACAAAGGACGGAAGCTGGAAGACCGAAGTTGGGCAGAATCGCTCTTTAAAACATTCAACCTTGAATTATTCTTGTTAAAACAATAATTTCAGGGTTAAGGATCTAAAATCTAAAATCTTATATCTAAAATCTAAAATCTATTTCTACCAGAATCTAAAACTTTTCTCATTGACCCTGTTTCTGAAAATCCAGTTGTCCCAGATGTCAGGTGCCAAATAGATCTCCAAGCCGATATTAAAGGAAAGGAAACCATCATATCTTTCTGTCAATCCTGAACCTCTTCTAATCCTTCCTCCATTGTTTAGAATTCTATCCACGTCGGGTTCTCCGTTCTCTTTGATAAAGTTGGGATTTCTGATAGCCAATCTCAATCGGTCGGGACGGGGGCCATCACCGTTGACGCCATAGTCATTGACCAAATCCACGTAAAATTCTTTGATGTTGAAGGCACTGATGTCGTCCATATAATCTGTCAAGGTCCATCGGTAATTCATTTCCACTGTAAGGTCGGTATAGACATTTAATTTATACTTCATCCCAATTCCGGTCGGAAAAACAATAATATGTTTCTCATAGGGATTATTTTCCAATTGCAATGGTCTTAAATCAACCCAGTTTCTATTTAGTTCTGCCTTTGGGTTATTACTCGAAACCCCAACTCCTGCAAAGCCATACAGGTTAAAAAAACTTCTGGTGATATTATAAACTTTTACCGGCTTGATATGAAACTCTGCGATTCCTGTGGCCTCCCAGTTTCTTGCTCTAAAATGCAGGTTTCTTGGTTGTCTTAGACTTCGGGGATCTGCCGGCGGATCCTGACCGGAAATCTGATAATAGGTAAAATCACCTCTTAATCTTATATAGGTGCCCACAGTCCTTCGGATAGCTACATTTGCATTCCAGTCAGGCTGAATTCCTTCATTATATTTCCAAAGTGAATACAATTCACCAAAATACTGTGTAGGCCCTACCGATGCTGAAACAGACCATGGAGCATCAAACCTGTACCTATAAAAGCTTTGTGAATAGCCTTCAATAGACAGAAAAATGGCAAAAAATATGAAAATTATCTTTTTCATTTTAATAAGTATTAAAGCATTCGGGGCAATTAGATGCGAGATATACAGAAATCCGACCTAAAGAAAATAAAAAAAATCAATTTTTCAATGCATCACCTCCGGTAATGATATGTATATCTCTTTGAGGGAAAGGAATTTCTATTCCCTCTTCACTAAACCTTCTGAAAATTTCATAGTAAAGCTCACTTTTTAAAACCTTTGGTTTATTAACAAATTCGGAAGTCCAAACCCTTAAAAAAAAATTTAAACTACTGTCATCAAATTCATCAAACAATACATCAGGTCTAGGTTCCTTTAATATGCCACTGTGGTTTAAGGCGACTTCAATTAAAATTTGCTTTACTTTTTCAGGTTTTTCTTTGTAAGAAACACCCACTGGAAAATTGAACCTAATCCGATGGTCATTATGAGACCAGTTGATAACCTGGTCATCGATGAATTTAGAATTCGGGATAATTACACTGATATTGTCATTGGTTAGGACTGTGGTGGATCTAGCGGATATCTTAAGGACATCACCCGCAATTCCCTCTACTTCAATCCTGTCCCCCACTTTAATGGGTTGCTCAAAAAGAATGATCAGACCACTGATAAAATTATTGGTAATATTCTGAAGGCCAAAACCAATACCTACACCTAATGCACCAACTAAAATCCCAAAAGCACTGAGATCAATACCGGTGGTCTGAAGGATGGAAAACATCCCGGCAATGATGAGCAGATATTTGACAATGGTACCTACTGATTGCCTTGTGCCCTGTTGGATATTGTAACTTTTAAGTACTTTACTTATAAGAAATTTTTTAATCCATTCCGAAATGACAAATAAGGCGATAATGGAAAAAATCAATGTAAAAATCAATCCAAAGGTTACCTTTGAGTCACCCATGCTAAATAGCCTGTAGTTAATTAAGTCGTTAAGCAAATCGAAGAATTTGTCCAATTTTATATGATTTTTAATGTTCCAATACTATTTCCCAAAAGATTTTGGTATAATCGAAAGCTAAATTAATCTTAATATATAATAATAATAGTTTTGGTTAGACTTTTGTTTGAAATACGGTAGATAGTTCTGTTTTGAATTTCAAAAAAGCAGAATTAAAAATATTTGATTGAATTTTGGTTAATTTTGTATCATGAGTAAACAAAGAGATGAACTGGAGCACAGGCTTAAGCTCCGAAATATTAAACTTTCTGATTATGATGACATCCGTGAAATCATGGTCACCATTTATAAAGAACCGGGTGGGGCATGGACCCGACAGGAATTGAAAAACCAGCTCAAAGTATTTCCCGAAGGACAGATTTGTATTGAGGATAATGGGAGAGTAGTTGCCGCGGCATTGAGCCTTATTGTAGATTATACAAAGTTCGGCGATAACCACACCTATGATCAGATTACCGGATATGGGAAATTTGACACCCACGACGACGATGGGGACACCTTGTACGGAACAGATGTTTTTGTAGATAAAGATTACCGGGGGATGCGGATAGGCAGGAGGTTGTATGATGCCAGAAAAGAACTCTGTGAAAACCTGAACCTGCGGTCCATCATTGCAGGGGGAAGGATTCCGGGATATTCCAAATATTTCGATCAGATGACTCCCCGGAAATATATTGACATGGTGAAAAGCAAAGAGATTTTTGATCCTGTTTTGTCTTTTCAATTGGCCAATGAATTTCACGTCCGAAAAGTAATTACCAAATACCTTCCTGAAGATACTGATTCAAGGGCATACGCTACACTCTTGGAATGGATCAATATCTATTATGAGAAAGATGAAAAACTGATCGGCAATAAAAAGTCCATCGTCAGGTTGGGGCTGGTTCAGTGGAAAATGAGACGGTTCAACAGTGTCGATGACCTGATGCAGCAAGTTGAGTTTTTTGTGGATACTGTTTCAGGGTATAAATCGGACTTCTGTTTATTACCTGAATTTTTCAACGCTCCATTGTTGGCGGAATTCAATGATATGGATGCTTCGGAAGCCATTAGGAATCTTGCAGACTATACAGATGAAATTGTCAGTAGAATGAGCGACCTTGCTCTTTCTTATAATGTCAATATCATAGCTGGAAGTATGCCTGAATATGATGGCAAAAAACTCCGGAATGTAAGCTACCTCTGTCGTAGAGACGGTACCACTGACAAGCAGTATAAATTGCATATTACCCCTGATGAGCAATCTTATTGGGGTCTTCAGGGAGGAAATGGCATCAGGGCATTTGATACAGATGCAGGTAAAATCGGAATTTTGATTTGCTATGATGTGGAGTTTCCCGAATTGGGCAGGATTTTGGCCGAACAGGAAATGGATATTCTTTTTGTGCCCTATTGGACCGACACAAAAAATGCTTTCTTACGGGTAAATACCTGTGCCAAAGCAAGGGCTGTTGAAAATGAGTGTTATGTAGCCATTACCGGTTCTGTGGGTAACTTGCCCCGAGTTGAAAATATGGATATTCAGTATTCTCAATCAGCGATATATTCCCCTTCTGATTTTTCCTTCCCCCATGATGCCACAGTGGCACAGGCGGCAGAAAATGCTGAGACGACCATTGTGGCAGATGTGGATCTGGATCTTCTGACCAAACAGAGAAAAGCGGGAAGTGTCCGGAATCTCGATCAGCGAAGGTTAGATCTGTATTCTATTCAATGGAAGAAAAAGAAATAAAATGAATAACTACCTGAAAGGAATCACAGAGACCGTCACCCAAAAGGCTGAAAAGATAAAATTGCTCATTACCGATGTGGATGGAGTTTTGACTGATGGTGGAATCATTTATAATGATGCAGGCATGGAATACAAAAGGTTCAATGTCAAAGACGGTTTAATTGTCGCACATTTGCGGAAAAACGGCATTCTAGTGGGTGCCATCACCGGAAGGAACTCTAAAGTAGTGGAAAACAGATGTGAAGAACTGCATTTTGATTTTCATTACCACGGTATCAAGAATAAATTCCAAAAGCTGAAGGAAGTTCTCGAAGTTCTCGAAGTTCTCGAAATAAGTTTAGATGAAGTCGGATATATCGGAGACGACCTGATTGATTTGCCGATTCTGACAAAAGTAGGTTTCTCTGCCTGTCCTGCTGATGCGCTCCCTTATGTTTCTGAACATGTTGATTTTATATCTTCCCTTCAGGGAGGGCAGGGGGTATTCAGGGAAGTCGCAGATTTAATTTTACAATCCAAGGGATTGTTGTCACCTATTATCAACAAGTATATCAACCCATAATATGAAAAGATCCAACATACCCATGCATATTTCGGAACAGATAGTTCTTGGCAACGGAAAACCTGTTTTGTTTGTCGGTCCCTGTGCTGTCGAGAGTTTTGATATCTGTATAGAAATAGGCAGCAAGGTGAAGGAAATAGCTGACCGATTGGGGTTTTCCTATGTTTTCAAAGCTTCCTTTGACAAAGCAAACAGAACTTCATCGTCCTCCTTCAGGAGTATCGGTATGGACAAATCCCTGGAAGTCCTGCAAAGAGTTGGTAAAGAACTTCAGGTACCTTTGGTGACGGATATTCACGAAAGTTATCAGGCTGCGGAAGTGGCTGAGGTAGTAGATGTGCTGCAGATTCCGGCGTTTTTGTGCCGACAGACGGATCTTTTGTTGGCAGCAGGAGAAACCGGAAAGGCAGTGAAAATCAAGCGGGGACAGTTTATGGCACCGGAAGACATGCAGTATGCAGTTTCCAAAGTGAGGTCAACAGGTAACAATAATGTTTGCCTGACCGAAAGAGGTTTCAGCTTAGGATATCATAACCTGGTTGTGGATATGAGAGGATTGCCCATCATGAGACAATTTGCACCTGTTGTATTTGACATCACCCACAGTGTGCAGCAGCCGGGAGGAATGGCCGGCAGCAGTGGCGGACAAAGGGAATTTGCCCCATATTTGGCCAGGGCAGCAGCAGCAACCGGAGTTGACGGGTTTTTTATAGAGACCCATCCTGACCCATCCAAAGCACTCAGCGATGGGCCAAATCTGATTCCTTTGGATAAAATGAATGGCTTTTTGACCATGTTGTTGGAATCTTGGTCCTTGGGTCAAAATTACCAGGATTTTGAGGTCTGAGATTTGAGAAATAAGTATATAACCACACATGAAAAAATTCCTGATTTTCGTTTTTACCATATTTATTTTATCACCTGCATTTTCCCAAGAGGTATTGGTTGAAAATGGCATTCCCTCATTTATCCGTAACTTTTTGGAAAGTACAAGTCCCGAGGAAAGGCCTGTCGTAGCAGGCATTGAGTTGTTCAGTTCAGTGGTCATATACCGATTTTATGGTGAGAGGTACTTCGAACCGGCATGGAACAAAGATGCCAAATTGCTGGAAATTGCCTATGAAATGCGGTATGAAATCGGCCAATCCAAATTTGACGGCCTGAATCCTGAAGATTATCATCTTGCCATTATCAATTTTTATTTTGATAAAATAGAATCTTCCTCTAAGGCCGGACAAAAAGTAGCCAACTCCGATTTCGCAGCACTTGATGTACTTTTGACCGATTCCTATGTCATGCTTTCCTCTCATTTGAATATGGGTAAAGTTGATCCGGAAAGCCTTAAAACCATTTGGAATATCCAAAGGAACTCTCCTGAACTCAGGATTGATCTAAGGCTGGAATCAGCTTTGGCCAAAGGCAGTATCAGAAAAAGTTTTGAGGAAATTTATCCTTCATTTACAATTTACAGGAAAATGCGGGATGGTCTAAGGCAGTTGTTTGATGATCAAAATAGATTTGACAGAGAACAGGAAGCATCTTGGAAATCCTTAAAAACAAATAAGTCTGTCAAACTTGGAGAATCGGACAATATTATACCTGAAATCAGGAAAAGACTTTATTTCTGGGAGTTTTTGCAGCCTTATGATACTGATGAAGAAAAAATTTATGACAGTCTCATGGAGTCAGGAATCAAATTACTTCAAAAACGCCATGGGATGGAACCGGATGGCGTCATAGGTCAAGGTACAATCCGTGCAGCCAATATGACCCCTGAGGACCTGATAACAACAGCCTCTGTCAATTTGGAGAGGCTGAGGTGGCTTCCGGACAGTATCAAAGACCTTGAATTGATATTGGTGAATACCGCCAACTTCCAATTGGATTTTATTCAAAAGAGAGATACAATTTTTACCTCAAGGGTAATTGTGGGTAAAAGTTATCATTCTACCCCACAGTTCAGTGCTCAAATGTCATATATAGTTTTTAGCCCCACATGGACGGTCCCTGCTTCTATTACCCGAAATGAGATTATTCCGGCAGTAAAAAGAGACCATCAATATCTTGCAAAGAAAAGCATGAGGTTGCTGACTTCCTCGGGTGCTGTGGTGGATCCGAATACAATTGATTGGGGAAAGGTCAATCCACGCAATTTCCCTTACATCGTCAGGCAGGAACCTGGCGATCAAAATTCATTGGGGTTGGTCAAATTTATGTTTCCCAACAAATACAGTGTATATATCCATGATACGCCCTCCCGGAGTTTATTTGCCAGGGAAGATAGGGCGTTAAGCCATGGTTGTATCAGGATACAAAAGCCTTTTGAGCTTGCCAAGACACTGCTGTCATTTGATGCCAATTGGACTGATGAAAAAATCCGAAACGCCATGAGGCAATCAAGAGAACAAACTGTAATGCTGGATAGAAAAATACCTGTTGTGATTTTATACCTGACTTATTGGACTGATGGAAGGGGTAATGCTTATTTCAGACATGATATTTATGACCGGGATGCAGAGATATTCAATGCGCTAAAAAAACAAAAGATATAAATTGTCAGGCGTTTAAAAATTGGGATTGATTCAGATAATTGTTGTCTTTACCATAAATAAATAATACCGACCTGCCTTTGATCAAATCTATAATTTCAACAGTAATCTCTAGGGGAAGTGCCGGACATCCTAAGCTTCTTCCCAATCTCCCTGTCTGTTTGATGAAATCTTCCCGGACATATTCAGCTCCGTGAATAACAATGGCCCTTTCCCTAGCATTGTCATTAAATCCCGGTTCAAGCCCATCCAATCTCAATGAATAACCATGCTTGCCCTGATAGGTCTCAGCAGTCAGATAAAAACCAAGGCTGCTCATATATGAGGAGTTTTTGTTCGAGAATTTTTGGGCCATAAGCTCTCCTGAATTCCTTCCGTGAGAAACATATCCATAGTGTAAAATAATACCATCTTCCATGTCTATGATCCACATTCTCTTTTCTGTAGAAGGCAATGAAAAGTCAATGACCGTCAACGGCTTGCCTTCAGGCATATTTCCCTCTTCTTTCAGTTTCAAGTATCCCTTGATGCCCAAAGAGAGAATATCCCTTTTGGGAACAATGAATTTTTCATTGAAACTGTTGGAGTTGATGAGTTGTATGAAATGGTCCTCCAAAGAGATTTCTTTCAGGACAGTGGAAGGCGAGCTGTTGACCAAGAAATAACTTGAAAAGCTGCTGCCAATAAATAGCGAGATAAGTAGGGTGAGTTTCCGCATTACTATTTGGTAATGATATACTTACAAATAAGGTTCCAAATTAATTAAATTGCAAATCCTCGATTAAAGATTATATGGATATCTACTTTCTTCTTTTATTTGCTCAAAGTGTAGGATTAAGCGATGGAACTGTTTTTGTTTGATTGGATGTTAAGCCTGTTGAATCTATTCAATCTGGAATATATTTATAAATTAAATTAAATTGAGTATCAATGCTTTGTAATTTTTGTTTAAAGAATATAAAAAATAATTAAACAAAAATAACAACTGTCTGTTTGTTAGTAATGAAAGTAGCAGTATATAGAAAGGAGCACTTCAATGCTGCCCACAGATTGCACAATCCAAACTGGTCTGACGAAAAAAACACAAGAGTCTTTGGAAAATGTAACAATCCCCATTTCCATGGACATAATTATGAGTTGATCGTCAAATTGATCGGAGAGATTGACCCGGAGACGGGGTATGTATTTGATATGAAAATCCTCAGTGACCTGATTAAAGAAAATGTCATAAGTAGATTTGACCATAAAAATTTAAATCTTGATACCGATGAATTCAAAAGCCTTAATCCAACTGCGGAAAACATTGCTGTGGTTATTTGGAATATTTTAAGAAATAAAATCGATTCAAAACACGAATTAATTATTCGATTATATGAAACAGAAAGAAATTATGTTGAATACGATGGGAATTAATATTTCCCAGCCTATTGATGAGATGGGTGATGAACATATCGGCACATCCTTGGAAACTCCTCTTAGAGAGGATGCTTTTGAAATGGATGACGATCTCAAAATTGAGTTGATAGAAAAACATTTCAAAGAGATAATGCATGTTCTTGGGCTTGACCTTTCTGACGACAGTTTGAAAGGCACACCAAGAAGAGTAGCCAAAATGTACATCAAAGAAATTTTTAGCGGACTGAATCCCAAAAACAAGCCTGACGCTAAGCTTTTTGAAAACAAGTACAAGTACAATGAGATGCTTGTTGAAAAAGATATAACCTTTTTCTCTAATTGTGAACATCATTTTGTTCCAATTTATGGAAAAGCCCATGTGGCCTACATCTCAAATGGAAATGTAATTGGTCTTTCCAAGATTAATAGAATTGTGCAGTATTTTGCCAAAAGGCCGCAGGTACAGGAAAGGTTGACCATGCAGATAGGTAACGAATTGAAAGAGGCATTGGGAACCAATGATGTAGCGGTGGTTATTGATGCACATCACATGTGTGTCTCCACGAGGGGTGTACAGGATGTGAACAGTTCAACGGTTACTTCTTTTTACAGCGGCAAATTTGAAAACGATGAAAACTCACGATCAGAGTTTATGAAATACATTGCTTTAAAGTAAAATCCTAGAAAACTAAACCACACGGAACCGGACAGTAATGTCCGGTTTTTGTTTTTTTACCCTGATAGTATCATCGCTGTCTTCCAACAAAATCTTCAAAAAGGACAAACAATTTGGTGTTACATTGATTATAAAGGAAAAGCAATTAGCATGAAAAGTAAAAATATTGTAGTCATAGGAGGAAATTCAGGAATAGGGAAAGCAATCACGTCAGGTCTGGAAACTTTGGGTGCTAAAGTATTCAGTTATTCAAAAAGTCAGGAAGGGGAGAGTCAATTGGATGTCACCAAAGATTTTGATGAAATCAAAAACCTGCCCGAAGTGATTGATGGTTTGGTTTATTGTCCGGGAACCATTAACCTTAAGCCTTTCCATAGATTCAGAATAGCCGATTTTCAAAATGATTATAATGTGAATGTATTGGGTGCCGTAAGGGTTCTTCAGGCATGTATGAAAGGATTAAAGAAATCAAACAGTGCATCCGTGGTGCTGTTCAGTACTGTGGCTGTGGGTGTTGGATTGGGATTCCATTCCTCTATATCCAGTGCAAAAGGTGCAGTGGAAGGCCTTGCAAAATCATTGGCCGCGGAATGGGCAGCCAATAAAATCCGGGTCAATGTCATTGCCCCTTCTCTGACAGATACCCCATTGGCCAATCAGTTGCTTTCTTCGGACGATAAAAAAGAAGCTTCCAATAAGCGTCATCCCCTTGGGAGATATGGTAAGCCGGAGGATATTGCTTCTGCCGCATTGTACCTGTTATCCGACGATGCAAGCTGGATGACAGGTCAGGTACTGCATCTGGATGGCGGAATGAGCGCAATCAAATGAGGTTGACAGAAATGTTTTTTAAACATTTTAAGGGTTAAATGTGTAGTAAACTAAGGGTATTGTCCCTAAGTATAAAGTACAGAGATTATGAGGACTCCACCGGAATCATTTTTGATTTTCAAGGAAGAACTGGAAAAAGCCAGAATAGAAAAGGAAAGGCTTAAAAGAGAATATGAAATCAAATTGGCAGATATGAACAGGGAATTGGCAAGATTGAAAGAGCAGATTCAATCCCAACAGGAACTTATCAAAACAACCCTGGATTATGCCATTCGTCTTGAAGAGAACCTGGGAAGTTTTAAAGCGGAGGTCACCAATGGCCACCACTTGAAGAACCGTTCATTTCACTAAACTATCCATCATGAATATTACAGCCAGTGCCATAGAATTCAATAATTTCGAGCTGATGTTCGAAATCAAATATGCCAAGGTATTTGCCAATCAGGAAAAAGGAATGATCATCTGTGAATTGCTAACAGATTATATTCCTATTGATGATTTTAAGGAAGTTTTTAATGAAATTTCAAAAATCGTTGAAAACGGTAAATATGAAAAGTTCATCTTCGATAAAAGGTCATTGAGGGCCTTCCACCAACCAAGTATGGAATGGTATTTCCTCAATTGGAAAAATAAAATGTTGGAACTTGGCCTGTATAAGCACAGAAAAATCCTTCCCGAAGAGAAATGGTTTGAAAAGATGGTGATGATAGCCAAAGAACAAATCATTAAAAACAATCCTGACAACATCATTCACTTACTGGATATCAAATACTGCAATTCCATCGAAGAAGCGATTTTGGTATGATGAAGTATTTCAATAAGGCCTCTGTCATGGAGGCTGAATCATTTTTTAGAAGAGATCTGATCAATTCCCTGACAGGATACAAAAGTCTCAACCTCATCGGGACAAAAAGCAAATCAGGTATTACTAACTTATCTCCCTTCTCACAGGTTTTTCACATAGGAGCATCACCACCTTTGGTTGGTGTGCTGTTTAGACCACATACTGTAGAAAGACATACATTGGAAAACATTCTGGAGACAGGATTTTTTTCACTCAATCATGTAACAGCAGATTTTTATAAACAGGCACATCAGACTGCCGCCAGGTATGAAGGTTCTGAATTTGATGCCACAGAATTGGAGGAGTTCTACATAGATGGGTTTTTTGCGCCCTTTGTAACATTAAGTCCGCTGCAGGTTGGATGTCAATTGGTAGAAACCCAAACACTTCAGGTAAACGGCACGGTAATGGTCATTGGTGCCATTGAACATATCCGTGTGGATGAGAAAGGACTTCGCAAAGATGGTTCTCTGGATCTGAATGCATTGGGCACAGTGACCGTCTCAGGATTGGACGAATACCATATCGGCAAAAGATTGGCTAAATTGAGCTATCCAAAGCCTGGCAGGGATTTGGAGACTTTGTTATAATGAACTAAATTCACATTTATGAAAAAGTCAATGTTTTTTTTGTTTTCAGTTTCCTACTTATTTGCTCTCTTTTCCTGTCAAACTTCAAAAGAAGAAAATAAAATTGTTGGTGATATTAAGCTTCTCGTAGTGGATAGTCTACAAGTGGATCATCTTGGCAAGCTTAACATGATTGATCTGAAAGAAGATCACTCAGAATTTCTTTTGTATGATGGTTTGTCACATGATTTTTTGAGAGTGGATCGATCAGGTAATATTTTGCAACAAATCAACCGAACCGGAGATGGCAAAGATAATTACCAATCGAAATATTTCATGACCGCTCAATACCTTGAGAATGGAGACATATTGATCGAGACATACGGTATGCAATTTATTTATAATGGAAATTTTGAATTAAAAGAAAAGCGGCAAACACCTTTCAGTCCCATCATTGGAAGAATGTTGGGTTCTACAGTCAATCTTCCTATCGGAGAGTCGATGTTTTCGTTTACTTTCCATACTGGCGACTCAAGGGATGAGTTCTCAGAAAGTCATGCAGTCGATTACCCGGTATTGACTTCGTACAAGATTGATGATTTTTCTGTTATTGCCAGAGGAAAATTCCCTAGGGAAAGTCAGATGGTTCTCAATCCTGGCACTTACAATTTTGACAATCCTCTTGCTGTTTACCACAATGATGAATTGTTCCTGAATTTCATATCATCCCCTGAGATTTATGTTTATGAATTTCCAGGACTAGTACTCAAGAGAGTAATAAATTTGCAACCCGGAGAAAATTACAAACAAAATGCTCCCGGTGATGGAAAAGAAAATTTTGAAAGGTTTTTCAATATATTGTCATCGTCCACTTTCGGAGGATTTAATTTTTCCAATGATTACCTGATTACTTGGTACAATGGCGCAGCTCCAAAGGATGAAGTGGATGCTTTACCAAGAAATGTGGTTGGAGGGCCTGAATTTCTTGCTTTGGCAAAGAAATATGACAAGACATATTATCATGTTTTCGATGGGGATAAAAAGCTATGGGAAGGGCAAAAAGATTTAAAATTGTCAAGCTGCAGAAACTTAATATTCAATAAATTGAAAGAAGGTGAAACTGAAGATGAAGTTGAAAAAGATTCTGAAACCTTTTATTTCTATGAAGTGAACATTGATTGATTTTATAGGGTTAAGAATATATGCCATTATTGGAACTGACCCCTTCCGGATTATACTGCCCCCAAGCAGATATTTTTGTGGATCCATGGAGACCGGTTGAAAAGGCTATCATCACACATGCACACGCTGACCATTCCCGGTATGGTATGAAACACTATCTCGCCCATCACCATTCTGCTGAGGTGATGAGACTAAGACTCGGTCAGGACATTTCTCTGGAAACTTTAGACTACAATGCGCCAATTCAAATTAATGGGGTAAAAATCTCTCTTCATCCAGCAGGCCATATCCCGGGATCTTCCCAGATCAGATTGGAATACAAAGGTAAAACAGTTGTAGTCAGCGGAGATTATAAAGTGGAGGATGATGGGCTTTCTGCTCCATTTGAATCTGTAAAATGTCATGAGTTTGTATCTGAGTGTACCTTTGGATTGCCAATATACAAGTGGCAATCTCAGAATGAGATATTTGAAAGTCTGAACAATTGGTGGAGATGGAATGCGGAACAAGGCCGAAATTCGGTTGTTTTCGCCTATTCTTTAGGTAAATCACAGCGCATCATCAATCGTCTTGATTATTCCATCGGGGAGGTTTTTGCGCATGGGGCAGTCTGGAATGTCAATCAGGCTTTGATAGCCAATGGGGTAAAAGTCATCGATATACCCAAGGTGACTCAGGAAATACCCAAAAGCAGGTTTAAAGGGGCTTTGATCATTGCCCCTCCATCTGCAATGGGAAGTCCTTGGATGAAGAAGTTTTCCCCTTATCGTACAGGAATCTGTTCCGGATGGATGAATATCCGTGGTGCAAGGAGACGACGTGCTGCCGATGCCGGATTTGTACTCTCTGACCATGCTGATTGGGAAGGCTTGGTTTCTGCCATCAAATCAACCGAAGCGGAGAAAGTTTACCTCACCCATGGAAGCACCGCAGTTTTTGGCAGGTATCTTGAAGAAGTCGAAAAGATCCAGGCAGTGGAATTGGAGACACTTTTTGAAGGGGAGAATGTAAGTGAAACGGGGGATTGATATCTCTTAAAAAAATGGTCTTTTGAAGCTTCCTTTAATTAAATGTAGATTAGATAATATGTTTTGATAAAGATGATTAAGTCCCTTTAGGTACAAAATATTGATAAAATTGAACTTGCAAATTAAGCTGCCGTGCTTTTAGGTACGGAATATATTTTGTACCTAAAGGCACAAGAATCAATCATTAATCGTTTTTTCTACCTATATAATATCCCTAAAGGGACTAGGAAATAAAGGAATATCTTCCTTTTAGAAATTTTAATTGGTGTTCTCTAATTTGACAAAGCTGAAAAAATTATCTTTATTTTTATTTCCCATCTTCCCACAGTAATATGAAAAGAATCATCATCCCCTTCTTAATTATTTTCATCATTTTTTCATGTACGGAACAAAAGTCAGAGTCTTCCTATATCCAAACTGTTTCGGGCAAAATCAATCCTGATGAGATGGGGCTGACTTTGATCCACGAACATATTCTGGTGGATTTTATCGGGGCGGATTCCACGGGATATCACCGATGGGACAAAGATTCTGTGGTTCAAAGGGTACTCCCCTTTTTGGAAGAGATCAAATCCAAAGGTGTAAAGACAATCATAGAATGCACGCCAAGTTATCTGGGTAAAGATCCGGTTTTGCTACAAAAACTGACTGATCTGACAGGAATCCGGTTCATCACCAATACCGGATATTACGGCGCTGTTGGGGAAAAATACCTGCCCGAACATGCTTTTTCTGAATCAGCGGAGGAATTGGCCGAGAGGTGGATCCGGGAATATGAAGAGGGAATTGAGGATACAGGAGTTGTTCCTGGTTTTATAAAAATCTCCGTCAATGAAGGAGATCAGCTTTCTCCAATTGACAAAAAGTTGGTGCATGCTGCTGCCATTACCCATTTGGAAACGGGCTTGTTGATCGTGTCCCATACCGGGCCTTGGAATACTGCTAAAGCGGAAATTGATGTATTAAAGGAATCTGGTATTGATATCAGCAATTTTGTTTGGGTACATGCCCAGGCTGAGAAGGATTTTGAAAATTACCTCAAAGCTGCCGAACATGGAGTCTGGATCAGTTTGGACGGCATTGCATGGGATGTGCCCGGACACCTTGAGAGGATTGTCTATTGCAAAGAAAACCGGATTTTGGACCGGGTACTGCTATCACATGATGCAGGTTGGTACAGCCCCGGCGAACCCAATGGAGGGGATTTTATAGGATTTACCGCTTTGTTTGATAAGTTGATTCCATTGTTGAAAGATAAAGGATTTACCCAAAAGGAACTGGACCTGATGCTGATAGAGAATCCGGCAAAGGCTTTTTCGATTAGGTAAAACATATAACCCAATTTTCCAATTCCCTAATCCACAACCTAGAAAAAAAAATCTAATAAATTCCCAATCCGTCTTGGCAAATCCTAGGAAATCTTCCAATTTTCCAATTTTAAAATCTTCCAATCCAACCTTCTCCCCCAACAAAACATTCTTCTGAAAATTTTACTTAAACTTTTTCCCAATCCCACTGCCCTGTGTACCTTTGCGCATGGCAGAACAAATCCTCATCCTTGATTTTGGTTCCCAGTACACACAACTCATCGCCCGAAGAGTTAGGGAACTCAATGTTTATTGCGAAATCCACCCATTTAATAAAGTTCCTGAAATTACAGAAGATGTAAAGGGCATTATCCTTTCCGGAAGCCCCTGTTCAGTACGCGACGAAGGTTCCCCGGATCTTGATCTTGACAGCTTAAGGGGAAAATTACCGATTTTGGGTGTCTGCTATGGATCCCAACTTTTGGCCCAAAAATATGGAGGGGAAGTCCTCCCTTCTGAAATCAGGGAATATGGTAGAGCTAACCTTGACCATATCGATTTACATTATGATCTATTGAAAGAAATGACCCATGGTTCCCAGGTTTGGATGTCGCATGGAGATACGATTAAGACATTGCCGGAGGGTTTTGAGGTCATTGCGAGTACCTCTTCTGTGAAGGTCGCAGCTTTTAAAATTAAAGGGGAAGAAACCTATGGAATCCAGTTTCACCCCGAAGTGACCCACACTACAGAAGGCAAAAATCTCTTGAGAAACTTTGTGGTCCAAATCAGTGGCTGTTCCCAAGATTGGACTTCTGATGTATTTATAGATGCCACTGTTGCAGAACTAAAGCAAAGAATCGGAAATGATAAAGTGGTTATGGGGCTGTCAGGTGGGGTTGATTCCTCTGTGGCGGCAACTTTGATCCACAGGGCCATTGGAGATAACCTGACCTGTGTATTTGTTGACAATGGATTGTTGAGAAAAAATGAGTTTGAGGAAGTTTTGGAATCCTATAGAACTCTTGGATTGAATGTCATCGGGGTAGACAGCAAGCAGCGTTTTTATGATGCCTTGGCAGGTATCTCGGAGCCTGAAGCCAAGAGGAAAGCCATAGGCCGTGCATTTATTGAGGTTTTCGATGATGAGGCGCATAAGATAGATGGTGTAAAATGGCTTGGTCAAGGCACCATTTATCCGGATGTGATCGAATCGGTTTCTGTTAAAGGCCCTTCTGCTACGATCAAATCCCACCACAATGTTGGAGGCTTACCGGATTTTATGAAGCTTTCAGTGGTCGAACCACTCAATACTCTTTTCAAGGACGAAGTAAGGGAAGTGGGCAGGGCATTAGAGATCCCTGAAGCGATCGTCGGAAGACATCCTTTCCCAGGTCCAGGTTTGGCCATCCGGATTTTAGGTGATATCACAGCCGAAAAAGTCAAGACCCTTCAGGAGGTAGATCAAATTTTTATCCAAGGCCTCAAGACACATGGGTTGTATGACGAAGTTTGGCAGGCAGGGGCTATTTTGCTTCCGATCCAGTCTGTGGGTGTGATGGGAGATGAGCGGACTTATGAACGGGTGGTGGCGCTCAGGGCTGTAGGTTCAGTCGATGGAATGACAGCAGACTGGATTCACTTGCCTTATGAATTTCTTGGAAAAATGTCCAATGAAATAATCAATAAGGTAAAAGGAGTGAACAGGGTTGTTTACGACATCTCCTCCAAGCCACCGGCTACTATAGAGTGGGAATAAAAAAATATGTAACATTTAATATGAAAGAAACATCTAAGGTTGAGTACATTCATAAAATGAAAATCTGATAAATTGTATTTTTCCCTTATATTTTTGAATGAAATGTGAACTAATAAAAACTTCAAGAATTTTTGAAAAACCCACTAAAACCCCTGTTTTTGGTGGGTTTTACTTAAAGTAGCATAATTGTACTTTTGTAATATTGATACTTCTCAATTTCTTTGAAAAAACATTCCAATTAACTTGTGAAAGTGACCTGTGATTTTGACCTTGTGGCGTTGAAAATAAAGTTTTTGAACAATGATTCTATAAGCCCTGTTAAAACGGGATCCTTAATTAAGGATTCCGTTTTATTTTTGGGGAAAATCAATATTTTTTTGGAGTTTGGTTGGATGTAATGATTACCCTTGATAAAGCCATTCGGATTCCGTTGATTACCCAAGCTCACCCAATTTTCCTTTCATTTTTTGGAATATTATTGCAGTTTTGCACAAACCTTTCATATATGGCTGTATTGCTCCAAGCGCTCAGGTTAATTGACCCGCAAAGGATAAACCCTCCCAAAAATTACATTTACACAGGTGATCAGATTGTTGCCGAAAAAGCCGGTTCCGATTTTTCTGTCAAAGAAACCATCGATTGTTCAGGATTTTTGGCATCAAAAGGCTGGGTGGACCTGAGATGTATGTCAGGGGAGCCTGGAGAGGAATACAAAGAATCTATGGAGAGCTTGGGTGAAGTTTTGCAATCAAGTGGATTTGTCAAAGCCGTGCTGATGCCCAATACCCATCCAGCAGTCCAAACAAGAAATGAAGTTCAATTTTTGAAATCAAAATCGGCCAATTGGTTTTCAGACCTTATCATTCAGGCAGCAGCGACCAAAGACACCAAAGGAGAGGATTTTACGGATATACTCGATTTGAATCAGGAAGGGGTATTTGTTTTTGGTGATGGATTAAATCCGATTTCGAATCCCGACAGATTGATGAAAATATTGCAATACCTTCAAAAATTCAATGGGATATTGTTTGATCAGACTTATGAACCTTTGCTGGCCTTGTTTGGTCAGATCCATGAAGGCTTCACTTCCACCCGGATCGGAATGAAGGGAATTCCCAATCTTGCAGAGGATATTGCCATCCATAAAAATCTTGAAATTTTAAGGTATTCAGGAGGAAGACTTCATTTTCAGACCATCAGCACCAAAGGTGCAGTGGAAGAAATCAGACAAGCCAAGAAAGAAGGATTACAGGTGACAGCTGATATCTCCCTGTATCAATTGGTGTTTTCAGATGAAGATATGATGGGTTTTGACACCAATCTTAAAGTAATGCCTCCATTCAGAGGGAAGGAAGATAGGGAGGCACTTATTGAAGGCTTAAAGGACGGCACCATTGATGCAATTGTTTCCAATCATCAGCCCCAAGACCTAGATGCCAAACATATGGAATTTGACCTTTCTTTATTTGGCATGCTGGGTTTACAGACCTTTCTGCCTGCCATGGTAAAGTTGGCGGAAGAGATTTCCTGGCCATTGTTCATTTCCAAAATCACCGATGGTCCTAATGCAGTCTTAGGTCAGCAATCAGATAAGTTGGAAAACCTGACCATTTTTGATCCTGAAGAAAACTGGGTGTTTGATAAGAAATCCAATAGGTCTCTTTCCTCTAATTCTCCATGGCACAATACGGAATTGACAGGTAAAGTGAAATTTGTAATCAACAAGAACAAGTTTGTCAAAATCTAAATGAACAGGTATTTAGAGTCAACTTATCGCTTTGGCCTGATTGGTGGCATTTTCTGCGTTTTTGCTTTTTTGATGTTCAATTGGTTGGGATATGATCCGACCAATTTTAGCATGCTGTTCGGTTATGTGCTGATTCCGATTTTTGTTTTTTTGGGAATCAGATATTTCAAAAAAGAGGTGAACAACGGGGAATTGAGTTTTGCCCACGGGATGACCATTGGTTTTTTGATTTATACCATGATCGCTTTTATTTCCTGTTTGGGAATATGGATTGTACTTCTGATTGACACAAGCCTATTTGAAGCAATAAAGATTTTGAAACTGGAAGTCCTTAATACAAATAAGGAACTCATAATCTCTCAGCTTAATGAGAAGTCTTTTGATGTTACTTTGCAAAATATCATGACAATGAAACCCATTGACATTGCCCTGAATGATTTTATATGGAAAATTCTTCCGGGGTTGTTTTTTACAATTATTATTTCTATAATTTTAAGAAAAACTAAAACTTAATGTACTATGGAAAATCAGGAATCCCCTTTTAAAGCAGGGTTAAATGCCGGAGTTATTCTGGGAATTTTCTCAGTTGTTATCACATTTGTTGTTTATTTCATTGATCCACCCATATTGGTTTCATGGAAGTATGGGCTAATTATGCTGGTATTGTTTTTTGGTATCCTGATTTATTTGGGAATTCAATACAGAAAATCTATTGGAGGTTTTTTGGAATTCGGTCCTGCATTCAACTTTTCATTCATTGCCCTGATAGTTGCGGGCCTGATTTCCCAAGTAGGTTCGGCATTGTTATACAATGTGATTGACCCGGCACTGCCGGGGGTCCTGGTAGAACAGACCCTCGAAAACACCATGGCGATGATGGATAAGCTCGGGGCTGCTGATGCAATGTCTGTTGATCAAATAGACAAAATGAGAGAAGATACCGCTGCCCAATTTACTGTAATGGGACAGGTCAAAGCCTTTGGAATAGCCTTGATTATTTATGCTGTAATATCACTGATACTTGGAGCAATCCTTAAAAAAAGAGACAAGTCTCTGGACTATTAAAATATAATGATCCAAATCTCCGTCATCATACCTGTTTACAATGAACAGGACTCAATTCCTGAGTTGCATCACTGGATATGCCGTGTTATGAAAGGACACGGCTATTCTTATGAAATAATTTTTGTAAATGATGGCAGTAATGATGGGTCATGGAATGAGATTCAAAAACTTACCGATCTCAATCCAAATGTTAAAGGGGTCAGTTTTACCAGAAATTATGGTAAATCCGCTGCCTTGGATATGGGTTTCAGTAAAGCCCGGGGAGAGGTGGTGATTACCATGGATGCGGATCTGCAGGATAGTCCGGATGAGATTCCGGGATTGTACGAAATGGTCATGGCAGAAGGATTTGAGGTAGTTTCCGGATGGAAGAAAAAAAGACGTGACCCCATCACCAAAACCATCCCTTCCAGATTTTTCAACGGAGTGACCAGGGTCATTTCAGGCATCAAACTCCATGATTTCAATTGTGGACTGAAAGCTTATAAGAATAAAGTGGTGAAAAATATCCACATCTATGGAGAAATGCACCGCTATATCCCGCTGATTGCCAAATGGAACGGGTTTTCGAATATTGGGGAGAAAGTAGTGGATCACCGTCCCAGAAAATACGGTAAGACCAAATTTGGAATTGAGAGGTTTCTGAACGGTTTTCTTGACCTGATATCTGTCTCTTTTGTCAATCGCTACAAAAGGAGGCCGATGCATTTTTTCGGGACTTTGGGTACTGTTTCCTTTTTGGCCGGTTTCTTTATTACATCATGGCTTATTTTCCAAAAGATATATGGCCTCTATCAGGGGAGGACTGTAAGGGAAATCACCGCACAGCCTTTGTTTTTTCTTGCCCTTGTGGCATTGATTGTGGGGGTTCAGTTGTTTTTGACAGGATTTTTGGCAGAAATGATGACCTCCAACAACAGCCGAAAGGCAGATTACAATATCGATGAAGAATTGAACCTTAAGAACTGATGTTTTTTTCGGTCATCATACCTGTATATAACCGCCCTTTGGAAATCAGGGAGTTATTGGAAAGTCTGACCCATCAGTCATACGCAGACTTCGAAGTCATCATTGTGGAAGATGGCTCGATAATTACCTGTGAGAAGATCATTCCTCTTTTCAAAGATAAACTGAGTGTCAGCTATTATCTCATTAAGAATATAGGCCAGGGATTTGCAAGGAATTTCGGGATGGAAAAAGCAAAGGGTGAATATTTTGTGCTTTTTGATTCAGATTGCATCATTCCCCCTGATTATTTTTCAATCCTAATTGCTGCCATCACAAACAGAAAACTTGATGCCCATGGAGGCCCTGATGATGCGGGTCAAGGTTTTTCTGATTTTCAGAAAGCCATTAATTATAGTATGACCTCTCTCCTGACCACAGGAGGCATCAGGGGCAAATTAAAAGACCCTGCCAAGTATCAGGCAAGGGGATATAATATGGGGCTTTCCAAAGAGGCCTTTGAAGTTACCAAGGGATTTGTGGATCCGAATAAAGGTGAGGATATAGAATTGAGCATTCGATTGAAAAAATCAGGATTTAAATTGGAATTGGTTGAAGAGGCTTTTGTATACCACAAAAGGAAAAACACTTTCAGGTCATTCCTCAGGCAAAGTTTTTCTTTTGGGCAAAACAGGGTCAATGTCAGCAGATATCATCCTGATGCCATTCAGTTAATCCATTTTTTACCGGTTTTTTTCCTGATGGGTTGGCTGTTTGGAGTTGCTTTGTTATTGAAGGCTTCGCCGGTCTCATTTTGGATTCTGCAGCTTTATAATATTTGGATACTCTTGGTCTTTTTTGATTCCCTTATTAAATATCGTTCCTTGGTGGTAGGTTTTCTGGCCATTTTCACCTCATTTGGACAATTAAGCTTTTATGGTGCAGGTCTGATATATGGCCTAATGGAAAAGTTGGTAAGCGAGGGCAAGCTGTAATTTATTTTTTTCCTTTCTCACAATAATAGATGATTTCATTTTCCGGGAGCGCATGTTTTACAATCAGTTCTTGGGAGAGAGTTTTTACAAATAGATTTTCATGCACGCTTAGGCCTGATTTATTCAATCTGCTTGCATAGTCCTTTCCATATTTTCTGACATGGTCCCTCTGACCAAAAAGCCTTTCCCTTTCGGCAGGATCGGAAATGGTTTTGTCCTCGATTGTTTTTTCAAGGTCATATACCGGAGATTGAATGATTCCCCAACCGTCCTTTTTCAGCACCCGGTTGATTTCACTGCAGGCCAAATGGTCATCATCCACATGTTCCAAAACGTGGTTGCAGAATACCACATCAAAACTCTCATCCTCAAATGGAATCTGATGCACATCCATTTTGACTTTTGCCAAAGGCGACTCCAGGTCAGCGGTGATATATTCCAGATTGGGCAATGCTTCCATCCTGTCAATAAAGCACAACTCGGGTGCAATGTGGAGGATCTTTAATTTTGAGGAAAAAAAATCAGTTTCTTTCTGTAAAAACAGCCACATCAATCTGTGACGCTCCAAAGCCAGGCAATTGGGGCAAAGTGCATTTTCCCTGGCCTTTCTTCCATAAGGCAGAAATTTACGGAAAGAATGTTGGCAGACATTGCAGGTTACATTTTTTCCGCTGTAGAAAATCGCCATCACTCTAAGAAAAAAATGGGAAAACAATTGAAGGTATTTCCTTGGGATAAACCTGATTACAAAACTGATAATGGATTTCATGAAAGCGTTTTTTGGAATTATTAGCCGGGTCTAGGCCATTAGGAAGTCTGCAATTTATCAAAATCCTGTCAAACGTGAAGCATGGTTTTCCCTTAAAATCTGACAATTATAAATTCCTTTAATGGTTTTATAACTTTCTTATTGGGGGAATTCCAAGTCCAATTTCGTTTAAATTTGTAATTGTACTTAAGAAGAATGTCATGCAGAAAAAAACCATATTCATATTGATTGGTATTGTAACTTCTATAGCACTTCTTTTTTATTTTTTTTCCAGAGGAGGTGTGGATGATGGTTTTGATATCATTGCAAAAGTGAAGCAAGGTGAGTTCAGGGTTGAAATCACCACTTCTGGAGAATTACAAGCTCTGAATTCGGTTGAAATTTTGGGGCCGGTAGAAGCTAGGCGCTACAGGATTGGAAGTATGACGATTGAATCTATGGTGGATGAAGGTACTGTCGTCAAGCAAGGGGAGTTCATAGCTGCTTTGGATAAGACGGAATTATTTGGGCGGCTGGAAGACAAGCGTATTGAACTCGATCAGGACAAAGCTTTATATGAGCAGACCCAATTGGACACTTCTTTGGTTTTAAGGCAAGAAAGAGACAATCTGATCAACCTCGAATACGAAGTTGGAGAAAAGAAGCTTGTATTGGAACAATCAGAATTTGAACCACCTGCCATCATCAAACAAAACGAGTATGCTTACGAAAAAGCCAAAAGGGATTTTGAGCAGGCCAAGGAAAGATATAGGATAAAAACCTTGCAGGAAAGAGCCAGAATGGTGGAAGTTGGTGCTCGATTGAGGGAAGTTCAAAGTGAAGTGTCACAAATCCAGGCCGTTCTTGAAAAATTTACTGTCACAGCCCCTCAAAACGGGATGGTGATATATGTCCAAGGAAGGGGTGGAAAAGTTAAAGAAGGTTCGCAGATTAGCAGCTGGAATCCAGTAGTGGCAACATTACCGGACCTATCCTCCATGCAGAGTGTGACCTATGTCAATGAAGTTGATATCAGAAAAGTAAAAGCAGGTCAAAAGGTGGAATTGGGTTTGGATGCATTCCCTGAAAAAAAATATAGTGGAGAGGTAATCAAAGTGGCAAATGTGGGTCAGCAGCGGCCTAATTCTGACGCCAAAGTTTTTGAGGTTATTGTCAAAGTAAATGAGAGTGATCCTTCCATGCGTCCTTCTATGACAACCAGTAATTCGATAGTGATTGAAAAATTGGAAAATGTGATTTATGTTCCTTTAGAAGCTATTAATGTGCAAAGCGACAGTATCAATTATGTCTATTTATCCAACAGAAAAAAGCAGGAAGTGAAATTGGGCTTAGCCAATGCCAATGATGTAGTGATAGAAATGGGATTAAATGAAGGACAGAATCTCTATCTTTCCACTCCTGACTGGTCAGAGAATACAGCTATCAGTCTTTTAGATGAATTGAACGGAAAAAGAAATCCAGACTTAAGTTTTTCAGTTTCAGAAAATACAACGGAACCCGAAGTGAGGAATTCAAGAAGAGGAAGGCCAACTCAAGATAACGACTAAAGGTTTATGTTTGATGAAAGACTATTAGCAAATTTTCAAATTGCTTTAGAAGCTGTAATTGCAAATAAACTACGGTCACTTTTAACGGCACTCGGAATAATTTTTGGTGTTGCCGCAGTAATAGCCATGCTGGCCATAGGTAACGGAGCCCAGCAGGAAATTCTGGAACAAATACGCTTAGTAGGAGTCAACAATATTGTCATAGAGCCTGTATTTGAACAGGTGGAGCAAACTTTGGATGCACAAGGAGACCTCGAAGCTGAAAGGGGTAAATTTTCACCTGGACTAAAATTAAGTGATGTTGATGCGATTTCAGAGATGATACCTGGAGTAAAAAACATCAGTCCCGAAATCATACTGGAAACCCACTTGGTCAAAAGTGGTATAAGGAGGTCCGCCAAACTAGTTGGCATTACTCCTGCCTACTTTGAGGTGCTGGATTTTCACCTTAGGGAAGGAAAGATGTTCAGCCAAAGCAACATGATCAATGGAGATCCTGTTTGCATCATAGGAAGGTCAGTGCAGACCAAATTTTTTTCAAAAGAAAGCCCAATTGGTAAGAAGATAAAAAGCGGTAGCCAGTGGTTGGAAGTGATCGGGGTCATGGAAGAAAGATTGATATCCGAACAGAGTATTTCCAAATTGGGAATCAGGGATTTCAACATGGATGTGTACGTTCCCATTCAGTCCATGTTGATCCGGTTCAAAAACAGAGATCTGGTTACCGGATATAGTATTATGAATGAAGATTCTGAAAATGTTCTTACCAAAAATTACCATCAGATAGACAAAATAGTGGTGCAGGTGGAAGAAAGTGAGTCACTGAATCCCACCGCGGAAGTAATTGCCAAGTTATTGGAAAGAAGACATAATATGGTAGTTGATTTTGAAATAACAATTCCCGAGCTATTATTGAAGCAGCAACAGCGGACACAAAATATTTTTAACCTGGTATTGGGAGCCATTGCAGCGATATCATTATTGGTCGGCGGTATTGGGATCATGAACATTATGTTGGCCTCAGTTATGGAAAGAATTAAAGAAATTGGCCTAAGACTTTCGTTAGGTGCAAAAAAATCCGATATTGTCAATCAATTTCTATTTGAAGCAGTCATGATCAGTGTATCAGGAGGAATAATCGGTGTAGCATTGGGGATTTTTCTTGCCTATTTGGTTTCCAATCTGGGCGATTTTCCTACGATAGTCACCGTTCCCTCCATTATACTTTCATTTGGGGTAGCCGCTACCGTTGGATTGGTGTTCGGCATAGCTCCTGCAAGGAAGGCTGCAAGTCAGGATCCTATAACTTCATTAAGATATGAGTAAATGTTTACATCGCAGTATCATCTTTGGATTGTTGATGCTTGCGCCGGTTTTTGGTTTTGCCCAGGAAAAATTGACGTATACTTTAGATGAACTGGTTCTGCGTGCCAAGTCAAGATCACCGGCGGCACTCAGGGCAGAGACCAGGCAGGAAAACCGGTTTTGGCAATACAGACTTTTCAGATCCAATTACAATCCCCAACTTAGATTGGCAGGAACAATCCCCGGGTTCTCACGGTCATTTAATAATATCGTCCAACCTGATGGTACCATAGAATTCCGGGAAGTCAGACAGAATCTGATGGATCTTGAACTGGGGATGCAACAGGAAATAGCCGCTACCGGAGGTACTATTTCCATTAATTCATCTACCAATAGGTTTGATAATTTTCTAGCCCCGGAAGGAGCCGCCCAGACAAGGTGGAGCGGTGTACCTGTCAATGTACGTTTAAGCCAGCCAATTTTTGCTTACAATCCACTGAAATGGGATAAAAAAATCGAGCCATTGCGCTATGAAGAAAGCAAAAGAGAATACGTAGAGGAAATGGAAAGCATCAGCAGGACCGTAACCGAACTTTTTTTTAACTATTTGGTTGCTCAGGTCAATTTGGATATTGCCACCAAGAATTTACAGAATACCCAGGAAATCCTAAAAATTGAGCAAGGGAGATATAACATAGGGACTACTTACGAGGATAAATTGCTTCAGGTGGAGTTGCAGGTGTTACAAGCTAGGCAGGACTTAGCTCAGGCTAGATTGGATATGGAGACCAATTCCCTAATACTCAAAGCCTATGTGGGTCTAGGTGAAACTGCTGAACTAATCCTGATTCCTCCCGGTGATATCAAGGATATTGAGATCAATGTAGATGATGCCTTGGAATATGCTTTCCAAAACAGGTCACAGGCGCTGGGATTTGATATCCGCCTACTTGAAGCGGATGCCGATATGGCACAGGCCCGGGGACAACGTTTCAACATGTCATTTAATGCAAGCTATGGTTTGAACAATGCCGCTCTGAACTGGCAGGATATTTATACCGATCCAAACAGACAGACCCTCGTAAATTTAGGTTTTTTTGTACCGATACTGGATTGGGGTAGAAACAAGGCCAGGATGGGACAGGCTGCGGCATTCAAGAAATTGGCGGAATACCAAGTTGAGCAAGATATTGTCAACTTTGAGCAGGAAATATTCACCAAAGTGAGAAATTTCGCCATGTTGAAAGACCGCTTGGAAATCACCAAAAAATCAGATGAAGTAGCAGACAAGAGATATGGTATCTCATTGAGGAGATACCAAAACGGCAACGTGACCATTACCGACCTCAATATAGCCCAGCAGGAAAAAGACCAAAACCGAAGGGCCTACATAGTAGCTTTAAGGGATTATTGGACAGCCTATTATGAAATGCGGGAACTGACGCTGTATGATTTTGAGAATAGGCAGTTGCTGTATGTACCTAAGGAGAATTAGGTTTTTTGAGAAGCGAGAGATTAGAGGCGAGAAGCGAGAATCGAGAGTTTAGAATAAGAAACAAGACCAAATTCTTAAGATTGCTCTAATCAAAAAAAATTCCAGAATAGAAGATGTAATAAGCTTACCTTGTCATGTCGACGGCAGGAGACATCTATAAAGACGCTTGATACGAGAACTAAGAACCAAGACAAAAGAAGCGAGAGCCGAGAAACAAGAGCCAAAAAACAAGAACAATGCCTGTCCTGAATAATATAGGGGAACCAAGAAGATATCTTGAATTGATAAATAATGGTGTTCATAATCAAAGAAGACTTCTCCTTGTCATGTCGATCCCGACAGCAGTACGGGAGAGACATTTATAAGACACCGGAACCAAGAGTCAAGATTTAAGAAGCGAGATGCGAGAAACAAGAACCGAGATTGGGTTTGGACGGAATTGGCTGGAATTAGGAAACAGTGTTAGCCTCTTGTAAATATGACTTTAGAATAATGTGCCATTTTCAAATCTAAAATCTAAAACCTGCCGGCAGGCAGGTCTAAAATCAAAGATCTAAAATCTCACGTCTCACGTTTTGTTTCTCACGTCTCCTCAGACTTTCCTTTAGCAAACCTCCCCGCTTTTTTCAAAGCCTCATAGACAATCCATTCAATCTGCCCGTTGGTACTGCGGAACTCATCTGCAGCCCATTTTTCGACGGCTTTCATCATCTTTTCGTCCAATCGGAGCGCGAATGGTTTTTTAACAGACATTTTACTCTGATTTTATTTGATTAAACTGCTTGATGACTTTTTGCATTTCTTCCGGTTTTTGAGTTCCGATAAGGAATTTTTTGTCCTTCAAACTGACAATCAGACCATGTTTGCCACCTACATTGTATGCCCACATGGTAAAGTTGTATCTGATTCCCCACCCACCAAACTTGGTTAGTGAGTTGTATTCTATCAATTCTAATTTTTCAATTTGATCGATGCTATATTTTCTATGGCCAATTAATGGAAAATAACTAAAGGACAATCCATTTTCATCAATTCGAGTCTTTAGTTGCAAGCTTACAAAAAGCATTATTACCAAACCCAAAATTAGGATAGGAATAATAACTTCCCAGCCTTCGATAGGTTGCGTGAAAATTCCATAAAATGTAATCCCAGTGACCAAAACCAAAATGGCCCAGATCCAAGGCTGATTGAATCGTTGATTTTCCTTAAAGACAAATGTTGCCATGATATTTTGGTTTAATTAGAAGATTTTTAGGCTTATTCAGACCTCCAGCCATCTACCATTTTTTAGATTTTATGAGGTCTGAGAGTACGTAAAATCAAATTTCTTTTTGTCAATTGAACCTCGAAACCCCTGAACTTCATTGACTACCATATAGGATCATTGATTGAGCGTTCCCACGTTCAACACCGGACTTGCAGATCGATCGGAGCATAGTACCACCATCAGGTTGCTGACCATGGCCGCTTTTTTCTCATCCTCGAAATCTATGATGCCTTTTATCTTTAGGTCTTCCAAGGCCATTTCCACCATGCCAACAGCTCCATCCACGATTTTCCTCCGTGCGGCGACGATTGCCGTGGCCTGTTGTCTCTGAAGCATGGCAGAAGCGATTTCTGATGAATATGCCAAATGGGAAATCCTTGCCTCGATGACTTTGATACCGGCATGATGTAAGCGCTCAGAAATTTCCGCTTCAAGTGAATGGTTGACATCTTCCACACCGGAACGTAATGTGATTTCAGCATCTTCAGCCTCAAAATCATCATATGGGTATTTGCCCGCCATTTTTCTAACCGCAGCATCTGATTGGAGGTGAATGAAGTTTTCATAATCTTCTACTTCAAAAGTAGCCTTGAAGGTATCCTCAACCTGCCAAACGACAATAGTTCCCACCATGACCGGGTTACCGATTTTGTCGTTGACTTTTAGCGGTTTGTTTTCAAAATTCCTTACCCTAAGCGAAATTTTGTTTTTGGTCATAAAAGGGTTCACCCAAAAAAAGCCATTGGCTTTGACTGTCCCTTTGTAGGCTCCAAAGAGGATCAGAACCATTGCCTTGTTTGGCTGCAGAGTAAAAAAGCCGGGGAGAATCAGGATAAATCCCAAACCCAAAACAAGTCCAAGAATATGTATCTCATTGATAAATGAAAGTGCAGTGGCCGGAATCAGGGCTATCGCCACCAAAACCATTAAATAGCCAGAGAAAGGTTTTACGATTTTTTCCATATTGTTATGATATTAAAATGATATCAATGCAATATACTTTGTTGACTTTAGAAAAGTTACATTTTTTGGAAATTATTTTTTTAAATAGTTTGGAATAGCTTAATAAAAATCAACTCAAAGGTTTTTTTAACCTCGAAGTTTCGCCTTTTACTTACCACATAGGAGTGCACATAAGTATCACTTAGCCTTTGTAAGCATTTTTTTGATATCTAATGCGATTGGACTTATAACTATGTCCACTATATTGCTATGTGGTAAAAAATACTCCAATAGTTTTTCATTAGTGTTTATTCAAGGTTTATCCTAACTCAAAACCTTCGAGTACGCCGCGGCGCACTCAAAGGTTGGGATTCAAAAAGCCCAATAAAACCTTCCCGATTCAGTTCTGAGTAATCTCGAATCCTGAAACTCGCCTATCACCTCAATATTTTCACCAAGTCTGGAAGCTTCAAAGGTATGGCTGTCAGCAAAATTTTCCCTGATCAACACCCCCGCATTATCTTCCAATGATTCAAATGCAGACAACTCATAGGTAAGCAAATTTTCAAAAATATATCCACTTGTTCCATCAGGCAACTTGACCCTAAACCAATCATTGACTTTTGCCTGAAGTCGTATGATTTCGTTTTGAGATAGGTTTTGGGTAATCGAACTCTGGGTATTGGGTTGATTTCTCAGATTGGCTGTTGCCACTTTTATTCGGGCAAACTGACCTAAATGTATCGAATCAGCAACCGAATGGGAATTGGTCAATGTTACAGTTTCAAAAAACGGATAGGGATCCACTGCACCCCTTCTGTAAATGCCAAAATGTAAATGTGGTGCTGTGGTGATCGCATTTCCTGTGTTTCCTACCGTCCCTAAGGTATCTCCAATCTTGACACTCTGACCCGTGTTGACCAATTGGCTGTCCAGATGGGCATAATAAAAGGAATATCCGTCATGACTGACGCTAACAGTTTTTCCTCCTAAATTATTGACACCTACCCGGGTGACTCTCCCGGGGCTGACAGTGGTGACCGGAGTGCCTCTAGGCGCAAAGACATCCACACCTTCATGGACTCTCCTACCTCCATCACGTTGAACCCCAAAAAATGAGGCAATAGATCGATGGTTTTTGCCACTGATTGGAAAAGCCAAAGTAGGGTTTTGTTGAATGGTGATTTCGACAAGCCCACCTCTAAACAATTCCGGTTGGATCCTTAATCCCAATCTCCCCGAATTCCTTACCTGAAATTCGAGCCTGTTGGTGTCTTTGGCAAATTGGATGTTTTTGTAACCACTTTGCCCCATTTCATACAGGTCAATAAAAAACCTGGAATCAGGATTGGAAATCACTTCAACCTGAACTGAAATCAACTGCCCCTCTTTTGTCCCAAATTCCATATAGATGGCCTGAGGTTGGTTTTTGTCAAAATGGGAGATTTCCCGGTAAGGAAGACTGATCTCAATAGGAGAAGAAAGTGCCGTTTCTCCCGCCTGGACCCAATCTCTGACCATTGCCGTGTTTTCAAACTCCGAGGATTGGAGAAAATTTCTGTACTGTTCATAAGGATTGCTTGGCCCTAATATTTTCCTGAAATTGGTCCTATTACATGCCCCCAACAGCAATCCCAATAGCAGAATAGAAATTAGATTTTTGGTATTCATCACATTTGTAAAACAAATACCGTGCGCAGTGTTTGACCCTTCCTTACCCTTGAGGTTTTCAAAACCTCGAGGGTCAGGATAAATTGGAGTAGTTGATCTCAAAAGAATTGTATATTCAAAGCAGCGTTTTGATAGTAAAGGGTACGACCCCAACGGGGTCGAATGAATCCGCCAACATATTAATTTCTATAAACATGTGACCTCTCCGAGGTCAAACTATTCTGATTTTTTTACACATTTCTATAAACATATGACTTCTTCGAGGTCTGGTTTTCTTCTTTTTCTTGCCAATTAAATTGATGTTTTGATCCCAATGGGATCAAATGTTTATAGCAGAAATTCGGCAAAGAATGGCACGACCCCAATGGGGTCGCATTGAACCTCTTAAATGCATGATTGCTTAAAAATAAAACCCTGCCGTGAAATTTAAGGGTTTCATGGCAGGGCTCTAATAAATGTATTGTTTTACTTCAGCATTTATCCCATCACTATGAATTTGACTAAAAAAACCAAATCACAAATGAAGATCACGGAGGCGTCGTCAATCGTCAAGCGTAATTCAAAATTCTATTTATGTCAGCATCGCACCATCCACCTGTAGCACCTGACCGGAAATATAAGAACTCATCTCGGAACCTAAGAATACACAGGCATTGGCCACTTCTTCGGGTTGCCCACCTCGCTTCATTGGAATACCATCTCTCCAGCCCTGAACTGTTTTTTCATCCAAAACCCCTGTCATCTCAGTTTCGATAAAGCCCGGGGCTACGGCATTGGACCTGATATTTCTTGATCCCAATTCCAGAGCAACGGATTTGGTGAAGCCGATGATCCCGGATTTAGATGCTGCATAGTTTGCCTGACCTGCATTGCCTTTGATACCTACCACCGAGGTGATATTGATAATTGATCCAGCTTTAGCTTTCATCATGGGACGGGTGGCAGCTTTGACAGTATTGAAGCAGGATTTGAGATTGACACCTATTACCTCATCCCAAGCCTCTTCGGTCATTCTCATCAGCAGATTGTCGCGGGTAATGCCGGCATTGTTTACTAAGATGTCCAAAGATCCGAATTCAGCCACTACAGTATTGACCAATTCCTCGGCTGCTTTGAAATTGGAAGCATCAGAACGATAGCCTTTGGCTTTGATACCAAAGGCATTCAGTTCATTTTCCAATGCCTGTCCTTTTTCCACACTTGACAGATATGTAAATGCCACATTGGCGCCTTCCTGTGCATAACGGATGGCAATGGCCCTTCCTATTCCCTTAGATGCTCCCGTGATCAGAGCTGTTTTTCCGCTTAATAATCCCATCTTGTATTATTTTGGTTGGTATTTGTTAAAGGGTCAAAAATAAGAAATTTATATTTAGGTTGAATTTTCAACGAGAATTCGTTTTGGAAGAATGGCAACATTTCTAAAAAGTTAAATTCCAGTAGCGATCCAATAAAACAAGGATAACTATTTAAAAAGACTTTGCCTTGTCACCTCGAGTTTACAACATTTTGAAAAAGTTCAGAATAGGTAATGATAACAGGTTAACTATTCTGGCCTCGTCCACGATAGTTATCGGGATCGGCCACCGGGCTTGTCGTTTGGGAAGGTGGGGGGTTGGAAAAGCGGCGGCAGATCG
>NZ_JBGTCA010000023.1:0-13726 GCF_041749095.1 Aquiflexum sp.
AATACGCATACCATCAATTGTTTTTATTTCAGCCCTTTGGTAGGCATATTTAAAATCCACCGTATCCAGTTTTTTCAGGATTTCAATTCGTAAAGGTGGCATTCCTATTCCTATCATTTTTTCAACCAAAAACATCTCTTCTTTTAGGTCTTCCTTGTCTATTCCAAATTCAATACAAGCTTGTATGGTGCGTGTTGCATTTTCTTTTGTCGCATGTATAAAAATATCCAAATCCCCAGTACTCCTTACGTGTCCATATGCACCCATTGCAAACCCACCTATCAAAAGATATTCAACCTTATGTTTGTTAAAAACTTCAATGATTGATCGGAAATTTTCCGGTAAGCTAATATTTTGGTTCATCTTCTATGTAGTAAATTTTCCTTTCCATGGGTTGATTATATATATCAATCCCCCCAAGAGCGTAATTGAACGCCAACACCTGAAAATACCTGAAGATGTTTTCCTCAAAAGTTGAGTTTACCGCCTGTTCAACCAACATCTCCATATCGTTTTTTTCATCAACATAGTAAATCGGTATTTTTGTTTTGGTATTCATTTTTAAGCAAAATTACATTTATACAATTATAAAAATTAAATACTTAACCACTTGATCAAAGCCAGAGAAATCAATTAACTGTCCTTATTAAATCCAGTTTTTGCCAACTTACTGGATTAATATTAGATGGTTAAAGATAGTTAAAGTGATATACATTTCAAATGTAGTTTAATGAAGGCGACTTCAACCAAAACCAAAACCCCGGAATGGATATTTCCCAGAGATTGGTAGTGGAACCTATAGCTGTTGCTTCTTTTTTGTAAATTTACTTCTCACCTTACCTGTTTTCCGTTATGCAACATCCCATTCTATCCGCAATCTTATTCCTTATTCCTTTCATTTCAATATCCCAGACCCAAGATTTTCATAGTTCATTTATTGAGGATTTTTCTGACTCCACCTCTCAATTTTTCAGGTATGGCTCTACCGGAAACAAATCGGATTTTAAATACAAACTCGGTGTGAATTCTTCCATAGAGGCGGGGACTAAAATTCTATCCTTTAAGATAGATCCCTTGGATAGTGCCGGGGCAGGGCGGGGACCGGAAATTATCTCCAAGGACTTCACCCATTTTGGTACTTATGCTGCCCGGCTGAAAGTTCCGGATGCAAGAGATGTTCAGCCCAATGTGGGAGCGGTTGTAGGCTATTTTACCTATCATGTAGATAGCATACCCGGTCTGAGTGAGATTGATTTTGAATGGCTCCTTGCCGATCCAACGGTCATTTATGTAGGCACTTGGACCGGCCATCGTGGAGAACTGAGAAGAGTGGGCAGGACCATCAACTTGGCAGAAGGCATTATCTATAACACGAGCTACAGAGAAGGCCACAGTGGTGAAAGAACCCTTTTAACTGGCATGCAAAATCAGCCGGAAACGATTGAGGCTATTCCGGGTTTTGATGCTTCAGCCGGATTTTACACCTATGGTTTTGATTGGTATCCTGATCGAATCCTGTGGTGGATGGTTCATCCCACAAATGGTGAAAAAATAGTGTTGTGGGATTATCAGGGAACTACCAAGGGAATACCCCAACACCGTACCCGTTACCGGATGAACTTTTGGCATACCAAAGATTGGTCAGTAGAAACAAATCCTCTTTCTAAAGAAAAACCTTTGCACCCCTATGAATTGGAGGTGAATTGGATGTCCTATAAGCCTTTTGACATTGGGTCAAATTAATCGGTAAGCGGACAGTCAGCTTTTTAGATAAAAGATATGTGCGTTGCATTTCCATCCAAAAAAACAAACTTGGCTAAAATTGTGGATTTGTCGTCTATATCTGAAAATTTTATTACTTCTGATTTTTGGTAAAAATACCCTGAACAAGGGATTTTTTGTTTGGTAGGAAAAGGGTAAGTTTGAGTTTGAGGTTAATTCCACAATATTGGGGAAAGCATGAGAGTATGTTGTGCTTTATTCTATTATTGGGGAAAGCAAACGTTGAACTATTTAAAAAAAGACGATTCGGAATAATTGATAAATTTTTTGGAAAGAAAAAATCCGACTCGAAAGATAAAGTTCCAAAACATGCTGTGATCATTCACTTTCTTTATGGTATGGATGGCCTAGAACCATTGCATCGACTTGAAAAAGAAATAAATATATTGATCGACCCAGAAGGAGTTGGGGAATATGACGGACACGAGATAGCCTTAGACTATAGCGATGGGTTTTTATACATGTATGGACCAAATGCAGAGGCTCTTTTCAAAACCGTTCGACCTTTGCTAGAACAAATAGAATTTATGAAAGGAGCAACAGCGAAAATAAGATTTGGACCTCCTGAAAATGGAGTAAAGGAAATTATAGTGAAGATAAAATAATAGAAAACAGTAGCAATAGTGCATATAGCTTATGGTAGGATTATCGTAAATTCGAGCTTTGACTTCTAAAAGAGATTAGTATAGAAAGAAAGAATTTCTCCTCGGAAGCCGTAACAAGCCAAATGCGCGAACCGTTAACCCACATGACTGCCAAGATGGAAACCTTCATATTTCATGCTGGTATTTTAAATGTTAAAGCCAACATTATGAAGACAACATTTCGGTCAATTTTACTCATCATCATACTGACAAGTTTATCAATAACGGGCATTTCACAACATTCCAGTGAACTGTATAATGCAATAATGAAGATGGATAGTCTGTATTTTTCTGCTCAGATTGAATGTGACCTGGAGAAGTATGCATCATTTTTATCAGATGACTTTGAATTCTTCCATGATAATGGAGGATTTACCGCTTCAAAGGATGATGAAATGAAGGGTATGGTTATTTTTTGCGGAGAAGAACAACGTGTCAGACAAACATTAAGAAGAGAATTGATTGATGGAACTCTTAAAGTGTATCCTATGGATAACTACGGAGCATTGGAGTTTTGTGACCATGTTTTCTATTTGCAAATTAATGATGGAACAGAAAAAGTGGTGAGTTCGGGCAAAATGACCGCCTTATGGAAGCTGATAAACAATGATTGGAAACTTACAAGAATCATAAGTTACCATCACCAACCACTAGCTGAGATTGAATTATCCTATGAAACTTTAAATCAATATGTGGGTGATTATGTTCTCCCTGACCGAATTGTCAACATAGTTAGAGAAGGTAAACTATTGAGAGCTACTGACATTACAAATGGCAAACCAGAATGGAATTCAGAACTTTTCCCAGAATCAGAAAATACATTCTACTTCAACTACGAAAATGTTGTTTACGAATTTGTTAAGAAGGGTTCAACTGTCACAACACTTAACATTTATGAAAACGGTGAACTCATCGAAAAGGCAAAAAGAAAGTGAAATGAAGGTGTGGTAACAGATGCTAAGCCCAATTGGCTTAGTTATGTGCAAAGTGTACTTGAATCCGATTCCTAAAAAATATTTGACAGGTTAAGCAGACAGTGCGTAGCTAATCGTTGGCCACAATATGGAGTATTCAAAATGCGTTTCAAAGATGAACCAGTTCAATAAGATATTCCTTTCGATATTCCTTATTTTTTTTCTTTCTTTAACCGGTTTTAGCTACCACATTTCCCCATTAGATTCTGTTCAGGATTCCAAATTTAATCAATTACAACATGACCTTAAACTTGTAGTAAACAATTACAAAGGACTTTGTGCTGGAATAGCATTGATTCGTAAAGATCAGCCCGATTGGATTATTGGAATCGGAAACAGTCAGGTCAGTGAAAATAAATCAGTATCTGAAAATACAATTTTCAGGACTGCTTCCTTATCCAAAATGTTCGTAGCACTTGCTATCCTTCAACTTCAAGAAAGGGGAGATTTAAAACTTGAGGACGAAATTAAAGTTATAGTACCCGAAGTCAAGTTTGAGAATCCTTGGGAGGAAACAGACCCTGTTCGGATAGTGCATCTGCTGGAGCATACAACTGGCTGGGATGAGATTCATTTAATAGAGAGAGTACATAATCAAAAACCACCTATTGCTTTAAAAGATGCCTTGGGTTTTCATCCGCATTCAAGAAAATCAAGATGGGTACCTGGATCGAGGATGTCTTATTGTAATTCAGGGTACGCTGTTGCAGCCTATATCGTTGAAAAAGTGAGTGGAATATCTTATGAAAAATATGTTTCTGAAAACATTTTAGAACCATTGCAAATGGAGCATACTACCTTTTTTAATGACTCAATATATCAGCATTGGGGTGCTGAAACCTATAACTGGGCCATGGAAAGTGTTGATTACAAGAATGAGCTTTATCGCCCTGCTGCTGCACTAAATTCATCACCAAAAGATATGGCTCAATTGCTAAAAATGTTATTAAATCGTGGTAGCATAGATACTACTGATCTGTATAAAAAAGCGTCTATTGAAAGAATGGAAGTATCGAAAAGTACTCCTGGAGCACAAGCAGGTTTAGAATTTGGTTACGGGCTTGGCAACTTCACGAGTGTCTATAAAGGGCTTACTTATCATGGCCATGATGGTGCTATAGATGGTGGACTTTCGCAGCTAGCCTACTTACCAGATCAGGGCATAGGTCATATAATATTATTGAATGCGAATAACACACAAGCTATGCGACAAATGATGACTGTAATCCGCGATTTTGAACTAGCTATACTTTCTGATTCCAAACAGAAAAAGTCTGATTATAATGATCAAGTAATGATCAAGGAGGGTTATTATTTGTCAATAAACCCAAGGAGTCAAAACCGGTTTTATCAGGATATTTTCATTAACATTGACAAGATTGAGGTTCATGAGAAATATTTAAGCAGATCTTGGATTGGACCAGGGTCAAAAACAATTTATTATCCTGTTTCTCCGACACAATTCACTTTAGGAACGACCAATAAAATAGGTCTTGTTGAGGCTGATGATCCCATAGCCGGTAAGGTGCTATATACAGAAACATCAGTATTGAAACCTATTTCAAGTATTCAGGTATTTAGTCAGTTTATCTTTCTTGGACTATGGTTTGCCCTTTTAATTATTGGGCTTTTAAGCTTTCCTATATTAAGCTTTTTATACTTGATTAACAGAAAAAAATATAAAGAAGCTTTACGTATCAGTTTGCTATCTACTCTCACAAGTTTATTTATCGTACTAATCCTATACTCTCAGTTTTTTAGTATTGAAAATGCCGATATGCTATTTTCCAAACCCACATTTGTTTCTATTAGCCTGCTGGTATTATCTGTTCTTTTTGTAATTGCTGCTGGTATATCGGGTATAAAAATTTACAAATCAAGTAAGCTAAAAATTAACAAGCTAATTTACTATCCCCTCTCAGTACTTTCTTACCTGAATATAATTGCTTCGATTTATCTGGTATTTCATGGCTTTATTCCGTTAATTACTTGGATATAATTAAAGTAAAAAGTAGCTAACAAGGTCTATCAACCTTTCTGGATTGGTCTTTGTTCTGAGTTCTTTTCCTAATTATGGAGCAATCGAAAAAACATATACATCACGGATCTGATTTTCGCCTGTTCCAAGTATACTTTCAAACTTCAAGGTGTTTTGGCTTTGTTCAATCACGTAAGTCCCGGATAATATCAAGGTCCAATCAAATTCCGCTGAATATTTAGGTTAAAATTTAATTTTAAAAAATGAAATTTAATTTCTAATTTTGAAATTAATATAAACTGATGGTAGTTATATCCAAGACGAAGCTCATAGAATTTGGCAGAAATCATGCAGATGCCATAGAGGCTTTGAATGACAAAATTGATTGTTCAACCATCTAAGTTGATTCGAAATGTTAACTAAAATACGCACAGAAAAGGAATATAAGGCAGTAATGAAAACAATAGAGTCGCTTCTGGAAAAAGCAACTGCTATAGGTGGCTTCCATGAATTGGCAAAAGAGGAAGCAATGTTGTTGTCCACCCTTTCTGAACTTGCCGAAGCCTACGAAGACAATACATTGAAACTGATGCCTATTAAACCAAATACCTTGAGGCAGGCTATAGAATATAAAATGGCTGAGCTTGGGCTTTCCCAAGCAAACCTAGCTGAAGTAATGGGCATTGGTGCACCTAAACTTTCTCAGATATTGAGTGGAAAATGGGAGCCTGATGTCTCTTTTTTAAAGGCAGCTCATGAAAAACTGAATATTGATGCTGAGTTTTTGCTGACCCACGTGTAATTGTACATTATATTTATTTCAAATATCAGTAAGTCTAAGAAACTTGAAGCCTCTTATTTTTAGAATTATTTTCGTTCCGATTTGAATAAAAAAGTCTTTCTAAAAGGAGGCTTTTCACCTTTATCAACCTTATCGGTTTGGTTCTTGGTCTGAGTTTTTTTCTTTATTATGGAGCAATTGAAAAAACATATACATCCCTGATCTGATTTTCGCCTGTGCCAAGGATTCTTTCAATTTTCAAAGTGTTTGAGTTTTGTTCAATCACGAAGGTCCCTGATAAAATCAGTGTCCAATCAAATTCTGCCGTCCAAAAGCAGGCATTGGTAAAGGTGATTTCTTGATTTTCTATTTTGTAAGTGCCATTGCACAAAGCCGGATATTTTTGTATGCTGGATGTTCCTTCCCAATTTCCATTCTCAAAATTCAATTCCACCAAAGCGATTTCGCCGGCTGTTTCTCCGGAAAACCTCTGGAAAGTTCCTGAATAAGTACCTACTAATTCTTGGGACAAAATAGTGGGTTCAGCATTTTCATTACAGCTTCCAAAAAGGATAAGGGTGAAAATCAGCAATAGGTTGAATGTGGGTTTAAAATTCATACTTCATGGTTTAGATTCTTCTTTAGGACGGTTAGGCTTATGGAAGTGTTGTGATGGTTTGGATTTTTTTTAGTAGGGGAACCTTTGTGACCAATGTGGAAAAGGTTGATTTTATCCAAAATCGTTAAAATTTTTTTCCCAGTAATTCAAATATCTAGTTGTACCGCTGGAGATCCCTCGTGCCTACCAATGGCAGAATTCGGAGCACCGTCATGCTGACGTAGGAAACATCTCTCGAGGATCAGAAAATGTATAATAAACATAAATAGGACCTCGGGAGATCCTTCGTGCCTCAGGATGACGGCTGCTTAGCGGGTCACTTAATGTCATTCCCATTTCCAAACATTTCCAAAAATGTTAATTACTCGCAATGACGCACTCCTGTCGATCCCTCATCCTTTATCCTTCATCCTTCCAACCTTCTCCCTCAATTTGCCCGATAGCGAACAATATCAGCACCCTGACGGACATCGAATTCTTATTGAATGGTCAAATTTAAGGATTTGAACCTCTTTTTCCCATTGGCACAATCTGTGGAATTATCAGCATGAACCAATATTATATTAAACTCCAATTTTACTTTCCGGCCATGAACAATTTAAAACCCATCATCCTTTCCTTATCCCTTTTCTATATTGCAGTCACCGTGTTGGCACAGGGAACCGAAACGCGTAACCCTGGAAGTTTCACCAAAATCCACTCCGGCGGTAGTTGGGATGTGATCGTTCAGACTGGTGATAAAGACGAGGTACGATTGGAGTCTTCCAACATTTCCCTAGATAAGGTCATTACCGAAGTGAACAACAATACCTTAAAAATTTCACTGGAAAAAGGCAATTACCGAAATCTGGGATTAACTGTCTATGTGACGGTAAGAGAAGTCGAGGGACTCAAAAGTACAGGTTCTGGTAATATCAAAATGGAATCTGACATCAGAACCGGTTCTCTATCTCTGGGAAATACCGGTTCAGGAAAAATCATTTTGAGGAATGTTTCTGCAGATAACTTATCAGCAAGCATCACCGGTTCGGGATACATTGCGGTATCAGGAGGATCAGTAGGCGAATTTTCCTTATCCCAGACAGGTTCAGGTGACTTCAAGGGCGAGGAAGTTTCAATGGAAGAAGCAATCATCACAAAGACTGGTTCCGGCCAAACCCAACTCGGTGATGTGGAAAGCCTGAATGTCAGGGCCACCGGATCGGGAAATGTATATTATTCAGGTAACCCAGGAAATAGGAATATTTCATCAACAGGTTCCGCCAAAGTGATCAGGAGGTGATTTTTCAACTTTGCCCGTTCACGGACATTTTTGTCCGCAAATTCCTGTCTATGGTGAAAACAACTTGCTCCAATGACTAGAATAACATTTTTTCATTGGCACAAAACTCGCATCGATAAGATCAGCGGAACCATAAAGCCACAACCAATTAAAACCTCTTCTTGCCCATGCTCAAAAACCATTTTATCATCGCCTGGAGAAGTCTTAAGAAAAATAAGTTAATCTCCGTCATCAATATTCTTGGTCTTGCATTGGGAATCTGTACCTGCCTGGTGATCAGTTTATTTGTGATGGATGAATTGAGTTATGACAGGTTTCATGCAAATGCAGACCGGATCTATAGGGTGAATTTGCAGGCAAAGATGGGTAAGGAATTCCTCAACGAAGCAAGTGTCATGGCTCCTGTAGCGGAAGCTTTTGTGGATGAAATTCCTGAAGTGGAGTCCGCCACCCGGATCAGTAACCATCATCAAAATACTAAAATTAGGATTGGGGAAAAAGTAATCCGAAAAGGAGCAACTGTCTTTGTCGATCCCAATTTCTTTGAAATTTTTGATTTGCCATTTATCAAAGGTGATCCCAAGACTGCCCTTTCCAAGCCAAATTCCATTGTGTTGACCAGAGATCAGGCAAAGTTGTTGTTTGAAGGAAATGATCCAATTGACCAATTGGTCAAGCTGGAAGACATCGGTTATTATGATGGTGGATACCAAAGTTTGGCGGGAGATTTCATTGTCACGGGTGTCATTGAAAACATACCAACAGCTTCCCATTTCCATTTTGATATTTTTGCTTCTATGCTGGGTAACCCGCATTCCAATAACCTGAGCTGGTTATCCGGAAGTTATTCCACATATTTATTGCTTGCAGATGGGGCAAAAGCAGATCAGGTACAGGAGAAAGTCCCGGCCATTGTCCAAAAATACATGGAGAGCCAGATGATCCAAGGTCTGGGTATGAATTTCGAGGAGTTCTTTGAAAGCGGAAATTTTGTTTACCTCAATCTTCAGCCTTTGACAGAGATCCACCTGAGCTCAGTTTTCAAAGGACAAGGGCAGTTCGAAGCGGGTGGTGATATGAAGACTGTAATCATCTATTGCATCATTGCCGTTTTTATGTTGGTGGTTGCATGTATCAATTTCATGAACTTATCCACGGCAGGGGCTTCAAAGCGGATGAAGGAAATCGGTGTCAGGAAAGTAATGGGATCAGAAAAGAGGCATCTCATGTTTCAGTTTTTGGCTGAGTCCTTTGTTTCCATCTGTCTTGCGACACTATTTGGAATTGTTCTGGCAAGCTTTACAATGCCTTATTTCAATGAATTTACCGATAAAGCGATATCATTGGGCGTTCTTTTCAATCCAAAAATCTGGGCGGTCCTGCTCGGAATGATATTGGTAGTTACGGTCATGGCTGGCGGATATCCTGCATTTTTTCTATCAGGGTTCAAGCCGGTGGATTCTTTGAAAAAGAAGATGAGCACAAACACCAAGGGAGCTTTTCGAAGTGGGCTTGTGGTTTTTCAATTTTCCGTATCGGTTATTCTGATCATCGGAACAATAGTCGTCATGCAGCAAATGGATTACATCCAAAATAGGGACAATGGGTACCAGCGCGACCAACTTATTGTTTTAAGAGAAGCAGGATTATTGGGTAGTCAACTTGATGTGTTTAAGGACAAACTTAAATCAGATCCCCGCATCCGGCACGTCACCAAATCTGCCTATATCCCTGCTGGTCCGACGGATACCAGTAGTCAAAATATAAAAAGCAAAGACTCACCTGACAGCCAAATCAGAACAATCCAGTTTGGAATAGATGAAGAATATCTTGCCACTATGGGAATGGAACTGATCATGGGAAGAAACTTTTCTTTGGAATTTGGAACCGAAAAATCCAATGTTATCCTCAATGAAACAGCGGTCAAAGAACTTGGAATTGCAAATGATCCCATTGGAAAAACTCTGGAGAGAATGACTGATCTTCAAGGTGGAAAAGAAGAAGTAATTGTAATCGGTGTTGTAAAAGATTTCGTGGCAAGATCCCTCAGAGAACCGATCAAACCATTGATGATGATTTATAATCCATATTATAGCCTTATCCTAAAAACTGACTCCAATGACCTGAATGGCCTCCTTTCTGACATGGAAGAAATGTGGGCAAGCTTCAATACAGGAGAAGATTTCCACTATGCATTTTTGGATGAGTTGTACAATGAAACATACATACAGGAAGCCAAAATGGGTTCATTTCTGACTGTATTGGCCGGGATGACCATATTTGTCGCCTGCTTGGGATTATTTGGTTTGGTTACTTTCACTGCCGAACAGCGTTTGAAAGAAATTGGAATCCGCAAAGTCCTTGGTTCCACCATCGGTCAAATAGTAGGTATGCTTACCAAAGATTTTATCAAATTGATAGGATTGGCATTGCTGATCTCCTTTCCTGCCGGATACTACTTTATGGAATTGTGGCTAAAGAATTTTGCCTACCATGTAGATATCGAATGGTGGATTTTTGCATTGGCAGGATTGATTACCATCTTGATAGCCTTGGCAACAATCTTTTCGAGAAGCATCAAAGCCGCTTTAATGAATCCGGTGGAGAATCTTAGGAGTGAGTGATTTATGAATCAAGAATCAAAGCCTGCCCCGAGTATCGGGGAGCCAAGAACCAAGAGCCAAGAACCAAGAGCCAAGAGCCAAGAACCAAGAGCCAAGAGCCAAGAACCAAGAGCCAAGAGCCAAGAACCAAGAGCCAAGAGCCAAGAACCAAGAAATTATGAATTCAGAAAAAATGCAATTTAAATTAGAAACCTTCTAATCCTTTGGAGTCGCATGTTTATAGAAAAATGAATGTTCTATAAACATGCAACCCCATCGGGGTTGAACAAAAACCTTAATTCAATATTGATGAATTAAGAATGGGTAATTCCATTTCTAATAATATCTAAAAGTTGATAATAGTCTGAATTTCAAGCTATCAATAGAAAATAATCTTCCAATCTTCCAATCTTTAAATTCCAAAAACCATGTGGAAAAACTACCTAAAAATCGCCTGGAGAAATATCCTTCGAAGCAAGGGATTAGCCTTTATCAATATAGGAGGGCTGGGAATTGGGATTGCAGCTTCAGTGTTGATCCTGATCTGGATTCAGTTTGAGATGTCTATAGACAGGTATTATGCCCATTCGGACAGGGTATATGCGGTTTGGCGAAGCACCACGATCGAAGGGGAGGTGATGAGTTGGGATTATACTCCCGCTCCATATGGCCCTGCGATGAAGGAGGGATTTCCAGAAGTGGAAGAAACAACAAGATTAACGGAATGGGATCCACATTTATTGACAGTAGGAGAAAATAGCTACTTTGAAAAGACCACTTTTGTGGATTCAGGATTCTTTAAGCTATTTACTTTTGAAGTCCTCTCGGGGGACACGGAAGCTGCATTGTCTGTTCCGGACGGTATTATCCTAACAAAATCTGTAGCAGAAAAACTTTTTGGTGAGGAGGATCCCATTGGTAAAACAGTTGTCATTGAAAACCAACTTGATTTTCAAGTCATGGCAATTGTCCAAGATTTACCCCAAAACACAAATTTTGATTATACTGTTTTTTTGCCTTTCAAAAAATTGGAGTCAATGGGTTGGGCAGATTCTTATTGGGGAAATAATTCTTACAGGACTTTTGCGATGCTCCATAAAAGTGCAGACTTAAATGATTTCAATGAAAAATTTGCGGGATTTACCGCCATGAACACGGAAGACAAAAGCGTTAGCGACTTTTTGTTTCCCATGTCTCACCTTCATCTATATTCCAAATTTGAAAACGGGGTATCGGTAGGAGGACGGATCACATTGATACGCTTATTTGGGGGAGTGGCGATTATTGTTTTGTTGTTGGCTTGTATCAATTTCATCAACCTGAGTACTGCCCAAAGTGAAAACAGGGCTAAAGAAGTTGGTGTTCGTAAGATTTCAGGTGCAGATAGGGGAATGTTGGTTTGGCAGTTTTTGGTCGAATCTGTTTTAATCGCCTTGTTTGCTTATGGATTTGCTTTGACAATTGTTGGAACAGCTTTGCCATACTTCAGCAATTTTATTGGGAAAGAACTTCAAAGTCCATTTACCCAACCTATGTTTTGGATGGTTTCTTTGGCCTACATCATACTTATCGGAATATTGGCAGGAAGCTATCCGGCTTTTTTGATGAGTTCCTTCAAGCCGACTGTGGTATTCAAATGGAAGTTGGATGCCAAGAAATATTGGGTCAATCCCCGAGAGGCATTGGTGGTTTTCCAATTTGCTGTAGTTGCAATTTTGATTTCAAGTGCATGGATAATCCGGGATCAGATGAACCATGTCCAAAACAGGGATTTGGGATTGGATAAGGAAAACCTGATTTACCACCAGGCTTCCGGAACAATGCGGGAAAATATGGTGGCATTCCGTAATGAATTATTGGCTTTGAATGAAGTAAACTCAGTCAGCTACACTTTTTCCCCCATCACCGAGCTACACAGTGATAACAATATGATGAATTGGAAGGGCAAAGATGATAGTTACAGACCAACAATGTACCGGATGGGAACAGATGCAAACTTGGTCGAAACTGCCGGATTTGAACTCATTGCTGGAAGGGATATCGATATATATACTTTTCCAAATGATAGCAGTTCGGTTTTGATCAATGAAACAGCAGCCAAGAGAATGGGGTTTGAGGATCCTTTGGGACAGGTGATACAGGATGATGACCTGAGTTTTACTGTCGTCGGGGTGGTAAAGGATTTTATAATGCGATCGCCTTTTGATGAGGTCTTACCGATTTTGGTTTTCGGGCCCAAACGAAATCTGAGTTTTATCCATGTCCGTTTTAATCCCGGAGAAAATTATTCTGAGATGATGGGAAATGTTGCTTCGGTATTCGCGAAGTTCAATCCGGGAGCTCCCTTTGACTACAATTTTGTGGACCAAGTCCATTCCCGAAAGTTTGAATCCCAGAAGCGGACTGCGGAGTTGACAGGATTGTTTACCGTCTTGGCAATACTCATTTCCTGCATGGGGCTTTTTGGATTGGCCACTTTCATAGCTGAGCAACGAAGAAAAGAAATTTCGGTCAGGAAAGTTCTAGGGGCATCCATCCCCGGATTGGTCAGGTTGATATCTTCCGAATTTACCAAATTGGTCTTGATTGCAGTATTGTTGGGCGTGCCTGTAACAAGGTATCTTATGGATTCCTGGCTGGAAACCTTTGATTATAGAATCTCCATTGATTGGAAAATTTTCCTTTGGACGTCAGTGTTGGCTTTGCTTATCGCCTTTTTGACCGTCAGTTCGCAGGCTATTAAAACTGCGTTGGTCAATCCTGCTAAGATATTGAAGGATGAGTGATTTAATAAATAGATGGTTAAAATACCTTTAATTTGATCTTTTTATGGAACGCTGATGACGCTGATTTTGCTGATTAACACTGATAAATAAATCAGTTAAGTCAACGTTTTTTAAATGGGACTTGCCATTTCAGTAAAAACAATAGAACTTAGGGAAAAAAGGCATGAATTATCAGGAAAGAATAACATCAAACCCCAAGGTAATGCTTGGAAAGCCAGTCATCAAAAACACCAGGATTACTGTGGAACTGATCCTAAGGAAGATTGCAGGTGGATAC
>NZ_JBGTCA010000024.1:0-3645 GCF_041749095.1 Aquiflexum sp.
CCCGAAATGATCTGGACGGATCCGGCTCGGGAGATATTGGACATTTCTGATTTTGATGGGCAACACCTATTATTGACATTTAATGATGGTGTGGTGGTGTTGAATACACAAAATCAAGCTGTCACTGGTTTTGAATTGCCCAATGACAACAACATCTACTCATGTGCTATCACTGATTCCGAAGGAAATATTTGGATTGGCACCTTGAATGCAGGAATCTGGCTGATCAAAAATGGTGAAAGATCAATCAAACCCATCACTTCTGTTTTAGACAATCTTCCGGTAAATTTTGAAAAACGAATGATTTTGGATCTCATGTTGGATACCAAGGGGAGGATTTGGGTGGCAACTTATGGGCAGGGAATTATTCAGCTGAACACAAAAGACAGGACTTCTCAAAATTATGTTTACCAAAAACAGAATCCAAGATCGGTACATTATAATGATGTCCTATGCCTTTTTGAAGATTACACTGGGACTTTGTGGTTTGGAACTGATGGTGCCGGCTTGAGTTTTCATGATACTTACCTGGAAAAATTCAATTTCTTTCACAACCAACAGGTCCCGGAAAATATCAATATTGACGTTATAAGGGCATTGTATGTAGATGAAAAAGACAGGATTTGGATAGGGACATCCGGCAAAGGTCTTACCTCTTTTGATCCAAAGACCAAAACATGGGAAACCTTGTCAAGTGAAGGAAAATCCACTAATAGCATATTAAGTGATAGGGTCATGAGTTTAATGGGAGATGGTGCAGGCAAGCTTTGGATTGGCTATCAGGAAGAGGGTCTCAGTATTATGGATCTGGAAAAAGGCTATTTCACCCACTATAATTCCGAAAGCAGGGTTCCCTTACCAAGCAATACCATTTGGAAAATATTCAAAGACAGAGAAGAAAGATTTTGGCTCGCCACCCGGAATGATGGGCTGATCCAGTTTGATCCCCAAAAAGGTGTGGTCCGGAAATTTACCCATGACCCCAATGATCCCAACAGTATCCCCGGCAACAATATCCGTACAATTGAAGATGGCCGAAAAGGTCAATTATGGATTGGGACTGAAAATCAGGGTATAGCCAGATTTGAAATTGATTCAGAAAAATTCTATCCCATAGCACACCAACATGACGATCCCAACTCCATTTCCTCCAACAACATCAAATCCCTGTACTTTGACGGAAAAAACACATTATGGATCGGAACCAATGGATCGGGAATCAATGCCCTCAACGTTGACAATTGGGAGTTGACCAGAATTTCCACTAAAGAGGGGTTGGCAAATGATGTAATCTATGGGATTTTGCCCGATGCTGTGGACAACCTTTGGCTTAGCTCCAACAAAGGGATTACAAAAATAACCGTACCATCTTCCAATTCGTCTGATTATGCCATCACCAACTATACCAATTATGATGGTCTCGCCACCGAATTCAATACCGGTGCATATTTCAAAAACAAAGACGGTTCGCTATATTTTGGTAGTTTGGAAGGCTTTTATTGGTTCAACTCTGAAGATATTTCCCTGAATGAAATTCCACCAAAAACAGCTATCACAGGGTTATTTGCTTTTGACAGACCGGTCGCCATCTATGATGACATCAAGCTAAAACATAATGAAAACACCCTGACCATCAATATGGCAAGTTTGGTGTTTTCTTCTCCTGACAAAAACGAATTCCAATACAAACTTGAAAACCATGATGATAACTGGATTCAGTCCGGAAACAACCATCAGGCGAGGTACACCAATCTTGCGCCAGGTTCCTATAATTTTTTGGTCAAATCCAGCAACTATGACGGTATTTGGTCTGAATCACCTGTTTCGCTTCAGCTGACCATACTTCCACCCTGGTACCTGAGCATTTGGGCAAAACTGGCCTATTTGCTTTTTTTCACATTGGCGGTAGTCTGGATATACCAATACCTCAAATGGCGATGGCAAATAAAATTCGTGATCAGGATGAAGGAGGAGGAAGCGGACAGACTAATGGAAATAGACCGGTTCAAAACCAATTTCTTTACCAATATTTCCCATGAATTCAGAACACCGCTGACACTGATAGCCGGACCTGTAGAAAGGCTGATGACCCAGTCAGAAAACCCTGTATTTAAGTCTCAGCTCAATCTGATCAAACAGAATTCCCAACGCCTGCTTAACCTTGTGGATCAATTGCTTGAAGTATCAAAAATCAAATCCGGCAAACTTCAACTGAGAATTGAAAAAGGAAACTTGGGTCTGCTGCTACAGTCCATCGTTTCAAATTTTTTCTATTTCGCTTCTGAAAAAGACATCAGGATCAGGACAGAAATCCCCCTGATGACTGAAGTATGGTTTGATCCTGACAAAATTGAAAAAATTGTCGGAAACCTCTTGCAGAATGCCATCAAATACGGAAAACCGGGGTCAGAAGTGATGGTCAAATCAAGGATCAAAGAGAACCATCTAAATCTCACGGTTTCCAATCATAGTTTGGTCAATTATTCCAAAATTGAAATTTCTCATCTTTTTGATAAATTCTATAAGCCGGATACCAAATCAGAAGGTTTTGGGATCGGTCTTCCTTTGGTCAAAGACTTGGTGGAACTCCATAAAGGAAAGATTGACCTGCACCTGGAGGACAAGGATATTTTTAAAGTTATTATCACTCTCCCAATAGAAAAATATTCTTTTAGGCCCGAACAGGTGATTGAGGAAGAAGATTATGATGAAGGCCAAAAACCCAAAGGACCCGAATTAGTGGCTGAGGAAGATGCTCCGCTGGTTTTGGTCGTTGAGGACAATTTCAAGGTCAGGTCTTTCATTGTCGGCGAACTCAGGCCATATTACAACATCATTGAGGCTGATAATGGGCGGGAGGGTCTGTTTTTGGCATTGAAAAAAATCCCGGATCTGATCATATCAGATGTGATGATGCCGGAAATGGACGGCATAGAACTCTGCGGAAAACTCAAATCCGACGAAAAAACCTCTCATATTCCGATCATTTTACTTACAGCAAAATCCGAGGAAGATCATATCCTAAAAGGACTGGAAGTCGGTGCAGATGACTATATGCTCAAGCCATTTGGAATCAAACAGCTTTTGGTAAGAATTCAGAAACTGATCGAATTGAGAAGGGATTTAAGGATCAGGTATTCTGGCAAAACCAGCATTGCCCCCAATGAAATTGCGGTCACTTCCACAGATGAAAAATTCCTGGAGAAAGTCCAAAATATAGTGGACGAGGATCTTGGGGACTCCAACTTCACCGTGGACGAATTCTGCAAAAAACTTGGCATGAGCAGAATGCAGCTTCATCGAAAATTAACTGCACTTACCGGTCTCTCAACATCAGCTTTTATCCGCGACCAAAGACTCAGGCTTGCGCTCCAAAGACTTGAAAAATCAGGTGATTCCATTTCGGAAATTGCTTATGCAGTAGGTTTCAGTTCCCCATCCTATTTTATCAAATGCTTCAAAGAAACCTATCAGATGACTCCCAATGAATATTTGGGAAGGGAGAAATGATGAAGTTTGAAGTCGGAAGTCCGAAGAACAGGATGAAGGAGAGGGGATGAAGGATAAAGGACTAGGTTGTCATGTTAACACTAATATGGCGGATTAAAGGTAATAACCATCGAGAAAAGATTCAAGTTAACCTTC
>NZ_JBGTCA010000025.1:0-1964 GCF_041749095.1 Aquiflexum sp.
TTTCAACCGAATGGCCATTGATCAAACGGGTTCCATTAAAGGAACCCAAAACTCTTTCGTCATCAATCACCTCTTCCTCCATCAATTTATCCAATAAACCATCCTGACAATAGATGGTGAAGGGAATTCCCATTAAAACCCAAAGTAAAATCATTTGAAATTTCATACACAGGTATTTTATGGGTTTAGCAATCTTATTCTATTTTCTGAAATTGGAAATCCACTGTCACTTTCACCTCCTCTGCAATATTCAGAAATACCACTCTCGGAATTTTGATGTCATGATCAGCTACCCTAACATCAAATACCGCATCCATCTGCAGTAATTTATCCGAAACGGTAAGCTGACCTTCCACAGTTTTTTTTTGGCTAACTCCATGGATTGTCAGCGTACCGATGGCTTCCACTGTTTGGACACCTGCTTTTTGAAGGTCAAATCCATTGAGTCTACCCTCAAAAGTCGCATGAGGAAATTTGTCTGATTCCATAAAATTTTCATTGAAATGTTGCTGCATCAAGGATCTTTTGAATTCAAATCTACTGGCGTCCGAGAAAAAAATTCTTTCAATAAATTTTATCTTTGAATAGTTCAAAAGAAATAAGACGGAGGGCCTTGCAGCTCTTCCGTCTATTTCATAATGTTGCGTTCTACCAAAAACTTAACATTATGGAGCAAGATAATAAAAATTTCAATTCCGGACTTCCTATCATCTGCCAACTTTTGATCATGGTTCCCGATCATCTTTTTAAACAGGCGGTTGAAGAGACGGAATCCGATCGGTATTACAAGAAAATGAAGTCAAAAGATCATTTTATCAGTTTGTTTTATGCTGTCCTGACCCGGAACGGCAGTTTGAGGGAGGTCTGTAAGAATATTATTCTTTTGGGTAAAAAACTGATGTATGCCGGCCTGAAGCAGATCCCCTGCCGAAGTACACTTTCGGATGCCAACAATAACAGGGACCATAGCTTTTTTTCCAACCTGTACGGGAAGCTGTATTCTTATTATAGAACCGAACTCAAGACTTTCCATCTGCCAATAGGCGGTGAGGTGAGTGCCGGGGATGTCGATATATTTGATTCCACGACTATTACCCTTTTTAAGGATATTGTCAAGGGAGCCGGCAGGAATCCGCTCAATGGCAATAAAAAAGGCGGGATAAAGGCTTTCACCAAGACAAACCTTTCTGAAGGGGTGCCTGATTTTGTCTGCCTAAAGCCGGCATCCACCAATGAAAATATATTTTTAAAGACTTTGACCCTGTTGAAAGGGGCGATAGCCATATTCGATAAAGGATTCAACAAATATTTTTATTTTGATCTCTGGACCGCCAAAGGGATATTCTTTGTAACCAGACTGAAAACAAATGCCAAATATGAAATTGAAACGGAATTCGACTGTTCGGAGTATCCTGATGTCAGACAGGATCAGCTGATTTCCATTGTTTACAGGGAAAATAAAATTACTCGGACAGTTAAACTGAGATTGATAACTTACCGGGACCCGATAAGCGGTGAAACACTTGAGTTCCTGACTAACATGATGGGGCATACCGCACTTACAATATCATTATTGTATAAAAACAGATGGACTATAGAGCTGTTATTCAAACAGATAAAGCAAAACTTTGAACTGAAATATTTTTTGTCGGACAGTGAGAATGGAATTAAATCTCAGATATGGGTGGCATTGATCCTGAACCTGATTTTCACCGTCATACACAGAAGGATAAAACAGGCAGAGGATTTCTCAACTTTGGTCCAGGTCGCCGCAAAGAATCTGTGCTCATACGTGGACCTGAAGCTTTTCCTGACCCAAACAGAGGAATACTGCAAGTCATGGTTTAAAAAAGAAGTTGGAAAAATGCAATTGGATATTTGGGCGAATGGGATGGGGGATGTTTTTAACAATATCAGAAAACCGACTAAATTAGAGCCTAATCCAATATAATTCTTCAAAAATG
>NZ_JBGTCA010000026.1:0-14012 GCF_041749095.1 Aquiflexum sp.
TTCTAAGCCTTGAGGCAGGAGATAAATTGGATCCCTTCAAAAGGGTATCTCCACCAAATAGGGAGCTTTTTGCCCAAGGTGCCGGCAATATAATCAATGGCCTGATTGGGGGCTTACCGGTAACCGCAGTTATTGTCCGGACCTCTGCTAATATTACTTCGGGTGCCAGAACCAAAACATCCTCTGTATTCCATGGGATTTTGTTACTTGCAAGTGTTCTTCTGATACCGGGACTCTTAAACCTCATTCCATTAGCTTGTTTAGCCGCAATCCTGCTTTTGATTGGATATAAATTGGCCAAGTTCTCACTTTTCAAATCACAGGCAAGATTGGGGATGGATCAGTTTTTACCATTCGTTACCACAATCCTGGGTATTGTGATATTTGATCTTCTGATCGGTATTGGTATAGGGATGGGTGTTGCCATTGTTTATATCCTAATGAGGAATTTTCAAAACTCTCATTTCTTTGAGGAAAAACCTGATAAAAACCCCAACACCATCCATATTGTGCTTTCTGAAGAAGTTAGTTTTCTGAACAAAGGCGCTTTAATTAAAGCTTTGGATGACATTGCTCCAGGAAAGCACGTGATCATAGATGGATCTAACTCAAAAGTAATCGACTACGATGTACTTGAGGTAATTGCTAATTTTAAAATTGCCGCCAAGGAAAAAGATATAGAAGTAGATACTATTAAAATCAAATCCGTTACTTCCGGCAAATTACACTAATGGAAGAAATATTTCTGCCATCATACACCTCGCACTTCCCCCACCTAATTTTTCGATGGTAGCAATATGTGGGACGACAATATCTGTATAACGTTGAATGGTCTGTACCTGAACCTGACCGAGAGATTGGTAGGCAGCATCGGACATTACCGTCAATTTGCCGCCTTCTGAATTTTTTATTTCAAGCATATTTCCCGCAAACTGGAACTTCTGCTTGGCAGTAATCGGTATCATCTTTTTGCCTGTTTTCTCCAGATATTCCTGAACCTTGAGTTTTTCCGAAGCAAGCGTAATGCTGTCAAGACAGACCACCGCTATTTCTGATCCAATATGCATCATGACATTGGTATGATAGACAGGCGAAATTACCTCATTGACAACCTGTGTGGCATCGAATTCAATAATTTCAAATTCCATTATCCTGCCAAAATAGGCCAATGGCACAGGATGTGTCCTTTGCGAACGGCAGGCATAAGCTACTTTACAAACCCTATCCAAAATCAAGCTTCCGGTCCCTTCCAAATATTGGTCGTCATTTTCAAAAAAAGTCAGGTCAACGATATCACTGATTTTAAAACCCTTTTTCATCAATATTTCGAAAATATCCGTTCTTCTTTCCTGTCTTCGGTTGGAGGAAAACATGGGATATAAGATCACTTTTCCATCCTCATGCGTGCTGAACCAGTTGTTTGGGAAAATAGCATCTGATTTTTTTGGTTCATCAGTGTCATCAACTACCAGGACATTCACTCCCTTTTCCTCCAATAAACCAACAAATCCATCAAACTCTTTCCGGGCAAGCTTATTGATCTGCTGCGGATTTCTACTATCTTTTTTTTGATAAAAATTATTGGCAGCAGTTTCCGGGTTGAACCCAAAATTTGCAGGGCGTATCATTAAGATATTTGAGGTAGTTTGAGTTGGCATAGTCATGTAAATGAATACCGAAATTAACTATTTTTTATTATACCGATACAGAACCGGCTTAATTTTAAACCTAATCTCACTCAAAGTAAAATAGCTTTTCCCATTGGGATGAAAGGCAATGGCCTCTCCCTGCGGCTCAGGTTTGTAGGGCAAAATGACTGGATTTCGCTTTAAAGCTTCGGGGACAGATTCACCTTCTTTTCTTTCCCAATAAAAAACCGTGAAATAGTTTTTGATCAGGATCTGTTTTCCATCTCCTGAAATATCACCTGCCACTGACATGGTGAGAGGAAGATCCATTATCTTTTCAAGTTCAAAAGTCTTTTTTGAAAAAGCAGATTGAGGCACACGATAGAGCATATTGACCGAATCTTTTTTGGAAACGATAAAAATATCCTTTGAAATTGGATCTACCATCAAGGTCTCGGCATCCCTGGCCCCGTCAGGATAGGTGAGCTTTAGTACCTCAGGTTCCACTTCCATTTTATCTTCCAATGATTTTGGTTCCGGAAACCTGAATATCCTGATACTCTTGTAAACCGCATTATTGTCACCAATCTCTCCAACATATATGTATTGAAGCTTTGGATCCGGACCGGGTCCCACTGCAATATCTTCCCAGTCTCTGTTCCAGACGCCTTTAAGCCTTATACTTCCTTTGTCCTTTCCCAAAGTATCAATCAAATACACCAAAGGTTCACCCCCACTGTCATTGTGGGTATAAATAATCCCTGAATGGGTTCTGGAAAAAGCAAGACCACTTGCTTCATCTATTTTTTTATTTTTCAAATCCCCGGCTTTTTTGGGAGCAGAAAAAACCGAATCTGCATAAGACGGTATAAAAGAAAGTTCTTTGGCTTCAGGAACTTTCTGAGAAACCAAAAACGGAATGGAAACAAAAATCAGGTAAGCTTTAAACAAATAATGGAACAATGTATTCATAGGTTTTGCAATAGTCAAAATTCAGTCCTCTTTCAATCGCAGGGTGTTAAGGTTTGTTAAATAAAAACAGAAAGGAGAACTGAACGGTAATTACAGATAAATTTCAAATTAGTCTGTGTCAATTCAAGAAAGAGAGAATAATGCAAAGGAAACAGTTCAGTATTAAATTACGGAGAATTTATATGGCTGATTTTTTAGTAAAATCTTTTGTAATAAAATAATTCAGGAACAATGGAATTTGAAAATTCACTAAGAGTAAAATATCCCCCCTGATGGTCAAAACATACCGCCTCTCCCTGTGCTTCGGCGGGATTGTACGGCGCCAATGCAGGAACTCTTTGAATCATGTCAATAAATGACTCATTATCGTTTCTTTTCCAATAAAATATCCTGTCGTAATTTTTGATCAATACTTCATTGCCATCTTTTGACACTGTGCCGGCAGTAGCAATTCTAAACGAAAAGGTACCGGCATGAATGGCTTTCATTTTCTCATTGACATTTTGAGGATATGGCAAAACAAATAACATCGATCTTAAATCTCTTTTGGTAGCCAAATAGATATCCTTTGTTTTAGGATCAACCATCAAAGCTTCGGTATCATGAATTTTGTTAGGATATTGAAATTTGATCTCATCAAATGGAATCTCAAGATCAATAACTTTTCCCCTATGACTTTCTTCAAACGTGGGCTCTTCAAATCTATAAATTGAATAATTACCATATTTTTGATCATTGTCACCCACCTCACCAACATATAAATAATCAATTCCATCTACCGGTCCCGGTGCGGTTTCAATATCCTCCCAATCCCTGTTTTTTGTTCCCTTTATCCTGTAAGCCGCTACAGTTTCACCGGAGTTCACATCCAATAGAAAAATACGGTTATCATTGTTTTTGTCCTGATGAGTCCACAAATACCCTGGATTTTTTCGGCTGTAGGCCAGGCCTGAAGCCTCCCTTATATTAGATTCACCCCTTGATTCAGCCTCTAAAGAAAAAAAATCAATTCTTTCCATGTCGCCAATTGAATAATCTGTGGTAAATGGTTTATGGTTTTCCCAGAAGCCAATGGATTCTTCTGCTTCATTACAGGCTAAAAGAATAATAATAATCGCAGAAAGGTATTTTTTCAGGTTTTTCATACAAGAAGTTTGGGGAGCACTACCACCCAAAAATATTGATTTTTAGATTGGAATCAATTGGACTAAAAAAAACGGCCAACTTACATTGGCCGTTCTTTATTTTAAATTTGAAGTTTCTACTCCGCTTTTTCTTTCTTATTGACGGTGATGGTGAGTTCTTCTCCTTCTCCCGAGTAATCAGCGATGATGACATCTCCATCTGAAAGTTCACCTTTAAGAATTTCCTCTGCAAGCGCATCTTCCAGGTATTTTTGGATGGCTCTGTTCAAAGGTCTTGCACCATATTGCTGGTCATAGCCTTTTTCAGAAAGGAAATCCTTGGCTTTGCCTGTCAATTCGATCTGATAACCAAGGTCAGTTATTCTGCTGAACAGTTTACCTAGACTGATATCGATGATTTTGTGGATATGGGATTTATCAAGGGAATTGAAGACAACCACATCGTCCAACCTGTTCAAGAATTCAGGACTGAAGGCTTTCCTCAATGCACTTTGAATGGTGGATTTCATCACTTCATCCATGCTTTGCTGCTTGGCTTTTGGAGAGAAACCTATACCGGCACCGAAGTCTTTCAGATCTCTCACTCCAATATTTGAAGTCATGATGATGATCGTATTTCTGAAATCCACTCTCCTGCCCAAACCATCTGTCAGAATCCCATCATCCAAGACCTGAAGTAAGATATTGAAAACATCAGGGTGTGCCTTTTCGATTTCATCCAACAATACCACTGAATATGGCTTTCTTCTGACTTTCTCAGTCAACTGACCGCCTTCTTCATAACCGACATATCCCGGAGGCGCTCCCACAAGTCGGGAGACACTGAATTTCTCCATGTATTCAGACATATCGATCCGGATCAATGAATCCTCTTTGTCAAAAAGGTAAGTAGCCAGCATTTTGGCCAACTCCGTTTTTCCTACGCCCGTCGGCCCTAGGAAAATAAAGGAACCGATAGGTTTTCTAGGATCTTTCAACCCTACCCTGGTTCTTTGAATAGCTTTTGTCAACTTTTTAATGGCCTCTTCCTGACCGATTACTTTAGCCTGCAATTCTTCACCCATATTCAAAAGTTTAACACCTTCATTTTGGGCAATTCTTTTTGCAGGTATTCCGGTCATCATAGCGATAACTTCAGCAACATTATCCTCTTCGACAGTGTATCGTTTGGTCTTACTATCTTCTTCCCACTTGTTTTTGGCATTTTCAAGCTGCTCAAGCAATTTCTTCTCCTTGTCCCTCAACTGTGCTGCTTCTTCGTACTTCTGACTTTTGACAACCCTGTTTTTCTCGATTTTGATTTGTTCAACTTCTTCTTCCAACTTGAGGATTTCCTCGGGAACATGAATATTGTTGATATGGACTCTAGCGCCCGCTTCATCCAATATATCTATGGCCTTATCAGGAAGAAATCTATCAGAGATATAGCGGTCGGAAAGTTTGACGCAGGCGTCAATGGCCTGAGGGGTATAAATCACATTGTGGTGATCCTCGTATTTGTCCTTGATGTTATTAAGGATCTGAATGGTCTCTTCCGGCGTGGTAGCGTCTACCATCACCATTTGAAATCTTCGGGCCAAAGCACCGTCTTTTTCTATATATTGACGGTACTCATCGAGGGTAGTTGCTCCAATACATTGGATTTCACCTCTGGCCAAGGCGGGCTTGAACATGTTGGAAGCATCCAATGAACCGCTTGCGCCACCGGCACCTACTATTGTATGCAGCTCATCAATGAATAGAATAACATTTGGAGATTTCTCCAATTCGTTCATTACTGCTTTCATCCTCTCTTCAAACTGCCCCCTGTATTTCGTACCTGCAACCAAAGATGCTAAATCCAAAGTGACAACACGTTTGTTGAAAAGAACACGGGAAACTTTTTTCTGCACAATCCTTAAAGCAAGTCCTTCTGCAATAGCAGTTTTACCTACACCAGGTTCACCAATCAGAATCGGATTGTTTTTCTTTCTTCTGGAAAGAATCTGGGCGACTCTTTCGATTTCTTTTTCCCTACCTATGATCGGATCTAATTTGTCATCTTCTGCCATTTTGGTCAGGTCACGTCCGAAATTATCCAAAACAGGTGTTCTGGATTTTTCACCGGTACTCTTGGAAGCACCCGAGGAACTTCCGGCGGATGAACCAAAAAGCTTCGATCCATCATCATCAGGATCATCTGCCTCGGCTTTGGCCCTTGGTCCTGAATCAGTCTGAAATTCCAACATTTCCTTTACAGAGTCATAATTGGTATCAAACTTATTCAATATCTGGGTTGCAATATTATCCTCATCCCTCAATATGGATAAGAGCAAATGTTCGGTTCCGATCAACTGGCTTTTAAATATTTTGGCTTCCAGATAGGTGATTTTCAACACTTTCTCAGACTGCCTGGTCAATGGAATGTTTGCAAGGTTTTTGACATTGTGGGTAGCAGTACCTTTAACTGCCCGCTCGATAGAATTCCGGAGTTCATCTAATGGCACTCCTAGTTTTTTCAATATGGAAACAGCCACTCCTTCTCCTTCTCTAATCATGCCCAACAAGAGGTGTTCTGTACCAATGTAGTCATGCCCCAGACGCAGCGCTTCTTCTCTGCTCAGGGAGATCACCTCTTTGACTCTGTTTGAAAATTTTGCTTCCATGTATTTCCTTTCTAATTTATTCTTAATTCTGTAATAATGTTACCGAATTTGTTTTAAAAACACAATCTATTTACGGATTGTTCAATCATTTTTTTTTGACAGGTTCAGAACATCTTTTGATTCAGGGCCTTTACAAAACAACAAATCCAGAATGCTAAGGTTTGGCACAAAGTTTACGCCAAACATTTGGTCATAAAGATACGCAGTCATGATGTTTCTAGATGTAAAATCCTCCTTGGTATTGATTATTCCCCTTGTATCATGATATTCATTGGTATCCAGCGTCTCCGAAACCACTTGTATCTTTGTGTCTGACTGCAATAGTTTAAGACAAACTGTCAGTAGTTCAATGTTGAGGTCAAACAAAAACGTCAGGTTTTTAGCATATACTACCTCCAAATAAGGGAAAAAATATTCATAAAAAGGAGCTTTTCCATAAGCACTTTGAATCCCCCTCAAATGAACATTCTTCCATTTTTGTCCATAATCTATTTTAACATCCTTATAAAACTGTTTTTTGCTACTCCTTAGGACAGGAATAGATAGGGTATCAACTTTATTGGCCAAAAGAATCCGGGCCCTGTTTCGATAGGATTGTTTTTGATACCTATCAGTTCCATCAATGCACAGTTCCCCCTGTCCACTGATAAGAGCGAAATACTCTATGGGAGGAAGGTAGAAGAGCTCGGTGAGGATGGGCATTTTTGGAAGGAGGTAGGTTTAAGGATGAAGGATGAAGGGGGTTGAATGTAGATTTTAGATTTTAGATTGAAGATTGGGAAGGATGAAGGAGAAAGGATGAAGGATGAAGGGGGTTGATTGTAGATTTTAGATTGTAGATATAGAATTGAAGGTTGGGAATAGGGGAAAGATGAGGGATAGGAGCGTCATTGCGAGGAGCACTTGAAAAACTTTCATATTTTGAATAGATCTTCGTGCGACGTGGCAATCTCTTAAGGGTAGATTTTAGAATATAATAACAATCGTATTAGGCGGAAGTTTATCTTGCTCTCGCATCTCGGTTCTCGGTTCTCGCATCTTGTTTCTTGAATCTTGCGTCTTGCGTCTCACGTCTCATATCTATCGAAAGAGATCGTCTAGGGGACCGAGGCCTTCTCTGATGATTTCTATTTCATCACCTGTACAATCCAAAATCGTGGAAGCTACATTCTGCCCATATCCCCCATCGATTACAATATCCACCAAATCCATGTATTTTTCATAGATCAATTCCGGATCTGTGCTGTATTCTATCACATCATCCTCATCCTTGATAGAAGTAGTCAATATTGGTGAACCGAGTTCTTGGACCAGTAATCTTGGAATAGAATGGTCAGGTACACGGATACCTATCGTTTTTTTATTGCTGTTGAGTATTTTGGGCACATTGTTATTGGCTTCCAATATAAAAGTATAAGGGCCTGGCAACGCTTTTTTCATCACTTTAAAAACAGGCGTACTCAATGCCCTCGTATATTCAGAGATATTACTCAGGTCATAACATATAAATGAAAAATTATGTTTTTTAGGTTTGATTCCTTTGATCAGACAAATCCGTTCTACCGCACGTTGGTTATGAATATCGCAACCCATACCATATATCGTATCTGTGGGATAAATGATTACACCACCATCCCGAAGCACATCCACAATTTTTTGGATTTTTCGGGGATCAGGATTTTCCGGATATAATTTGATGAGTTCGGCGGACATCTGGAAGGATGATTTTAGATTGTAGATTTTAGTCCCGATAGCTATCGGGAAGAAGGTAGATTTGGGTTTGATTTAACCGAAAAGGGCGGGATTTTAGATTGAAGTCCCGCTAGCTTTTTGCCTTTATTTTTAGGGAATACCATTGGAGGAAATTTTGGACAATCGATATATCTGCTGCTGCCCAGTCCAATTCGGCAAGGTTTTCAATTTCCTTCCAACAAAAGGTTTTGTGTTCTTTTAGAATAATGTTACCCCTTTTAAAGCAACAAAGAAAGGGAATAAGTTCAATTTTCTTAGTTGGAGCATATTGATGAATATTGCTTTCAAATGATTCCATGACCTCAATTTCGATATTCAGCTCTTCCCTGATTTCCCTTTTAAGACATTCGGTGGCGGATTCGTTTTCTTCGATTTTGCCACCCGGCAACTCCCACTTGAGCGGCAAATCCATATCCTCACTCCTTTGGGCGCACATGACTTTGCCTGAATCCAATATAATCGCACAAGTAACTTTGATTAGTTTTACCATTGATTTTGATCTTTGCTAGCCCCGTGAACAAAATTCTCTATTTTTGCCGTTATTCTATAGTTGCATTTCAAAAATATGTTTGACGACAAAAAAACAAAATATTATCTCGTATTCATAATTACCTTTTCGGTGCTGTTGAGTACACTTTCTTTTTATTTCTATCAGGCATTTTACAGTCCCAACGCCCTGACTGATAAAGAGGAACCCCATTTACTGATGATTCCAAGCAATGCCACATTTCAAATGGTGGTGGACAGTCTTCATGGCACAGGTGTTATCAATGACCTGATTTCTTTCAGCTTTGTATCAAAAGTCCTGAATTACCAAGAGTCGGTAAAACCGGGCCTTTACACCATCCCCCCAAAAACAAACAACCTCAACCTGGTAAAATTGCTCAGGTCCGGAAATCAGACCCCTGTCAGGATAACTTTCAATAACATCAGGACCAAAGAGGATCTTGCTGAAAAAATCACCGGAAACCTGGAAATCAGCCAAGAGTCATTTTTGAATCTTCTCACCGATTCTGTCAATATCAGAAAATTTGGTTTTGAAGAAGAGACCATCATGGCCATGTTTATCCCAAATACTTATGAGGTTTGGTGGAATACAAGTCCTGAAAATCTTTTTGACAGGATGTACAAAGAATATGAAGGATTTTGGAATGAGGGGAGAAAAGAAAAAGCCCGGCAAATCGGACTGGATCCTTTGCAGGTTTCCACTTTGGCTTCCATCGTTCAGGCAGAAACTGTAAAAGCTGATGAAAGGTCAAAAGTTGCCGGGGTTTATATGAACCGTCTCCGGATCAACATGCCCTTGCAGGCAGACCCGACACTTGTGTTTGCTTCAGGAGATTTTGGACTGAAGAGGGTTCTTAATATCCATAAACAAATCGACAGCCCTTATAATACCTATAAATATTTAGGTCTTCCTCCCGGTCCGATCAATTTACCGGAGATTTCTGCACTTGATGCGGTACTGAACCATGAAGACCATCAATACCTTTATTTTTGTGCTAAAGACGATTTTTCCGGTTACCATGCTTTTGCTACCAACCTCGCCCAGCACATGAAAAACGCCAGAGTTTACCAAGCCGCCCTGAACAAAGCTAAAATATATTGACATGTTCCAAGCAAATACCAGTATTAGGGTCAGATATGCCGAAACAGATCAAATGGGCTATGTTTATTATGGTAATTATGCCATGTATTTTGAAGTGGCCAGGGTTGAAGCGCTAAGGTCAGCTGGCTTCTCATATAAACAGATGGAAGATGATGGGGTTATAATGCCTGTTTTGGAACTGCACACTCAGTTCATCAAACCAGGAATATATGATGAATTGTTGACCATCAAAACCACAATCCCTGAACTTCCCGGAATCCGTATCCGATTTGAATATGAGGTACTTAATGAAGCGAATGAAATCATCACTAAAGGTTGGACTACCTTGACTTTTTTGAAAAAAGATAACCATAGACCCTGCAGACCTCCCCAATATTTACTAGATTTATTAAAACCTTATTATCAATAAAATTTTTCAGTGAAGAAAAGACTGCGTTTATTCTCCATTAGATTTACCCGTAAGGCAAAGCTTCTTAGGAAATTCCATTTTGGAAACCCCGATCAGAATCTTTACGATGTGGGGAAGATTTTTATGGAACAAATGCGGAAAGACGAAATTACGGAAAGGGCCGGTGCCATGGCCTTTAGTTTTACTGTAGCCATGTTTCCTCTGATTCTTTTTTTGCTGAACATGATACCCTATATAGGCATCTTTTTCACCAATGTGACTACACATAATATCCTGTTGTTTATCAAAGAAATTATTCCGGAATCTATTTATTCGGAGGCAGAACCCACCATTATGGATATTGTCAGCAGGCCGCGGCAAAGTTTGCTTTCCATCGGTTTTTTCCTGGCCCTCTTTCTTTCCACCAATGGGGTGGTGTCGATGATGAATGCCTTCAATGCTGTCTATAGAACCAAGGAAAACAGGGATTTCTGGAAAACCCGGGTAATTGCTGTAAGTATAGTATTTGTCCTGATCCTGGCACTTTGCGGTGCAGTGGTCATCATGATTTTAGGAAGCAGTATCCTGTACCGGATTTCAGAATATGAAATTGTGTCGAGCAGTCTCTACTATTACATGTTGACCATATTTAGGTTTTTGGTTCTTTTGATTGTATTCTTGGTTGCCACAGCCTATATCTTCAGATTTGCACCTGCAGTTCATGATAAATGGAAGTTTTTTTCAACAGGATCCATTACCGCCGGGATACTGATTACTTTAGGCTTTTATCTCTTTTCATTCTATTTGAAATATTTCGCAACTTATAACAAACTTTATGGCTCAATTGGTGCCATGATTGCAGTCATGTTATGGCTGTTTATCACATCATTGATTATATTGGTGAGTTTTGAGATCAATGTGAGCTTGGATAAAGCCGCTGAACGGAGGTATGTCTCAAAAAAAATCTCTGTTGATGTTTCATGATTTTTATCATGTAAAAACCAAAAGTTAATCAATTAAGCAACTGGTAAGTCTGACTAGTTTTGCATCAAATAATAAATCTTTAATTCTATGGAAACCAACAAAAGTATTTTTATAGCTACCGCCGAACCATTCAGCGGTAAGTCAATAGTAGCATTGGGGCTCGTAGATATGTTGCTGGCAAAAGCACTTAAAACCGGCTATTTCAAACCCATCATCAATGAAAGACCGGAGGTCAAAAGAGATGCGCATATCGACACACTGATCCAACATTTCAAATTACCCATAGAATACGGAAAGTCTTACGCCTATACCCGGGACGAAGCCAACCTATTGGCAGAATCAGGGTTTCAGGGAGAGATCATTGATACTATCATCAGTAAGTATAAAAGTCTTGAAGAAGAGTTTGATTTTACCATCATTGAGGGGAGTGATTTTTTGGGAGAGGGCATAGCCTTTGAATTTGATGCCAATGTTACCATTGCCAAAAACCTCGGAACGCCGGTTATCATTGTTCTATCCGGTGATAATAAAAGTATTGCGCAGATCAGTAACTCCGCCATCATTACCATCAAAAACTTTCTGCAAAGAAAGGTGAAAGTGCTTGCAGTTGTGATAAACAAAGTGGATGAATCAGAAATTGATGAAATCAAACAGGTAATTGGTCCGCAGTTACACAAGGACATTATCCTTTCGGTCATACCCAAAATTATTGATCTGAAAAGTCCTTCCATGAAAGAAGTGAAAGAGCATTTGAATGCCGAGGTGATGTTTGGACGAGATTATCTGTCCAACCGTGCCGACCATTTTATTTTTGGGGCCATGCATATCTCCAATTTCCTTAAACATATCAAACCCAACGTGCTGATAGTGACACCCGGTGACAGAGCAGATATTGTGGTAGCTTCCCTTCAGGCAAATCTTTCAAAAAACTATCCGAAAATTGCCGGGCTAGTCCTGACCGGTGGATTTGATATTTCTAAATCTGTTCTCAAGCTAATAGATGGTTCCGACACCATAGTTCCCATCTTAAAAGTGGCAGATCAATCCTTTTTCGCTGCAACAAAAGTCGCAGGCATACATTCAAAAATTTCTCCGGACAATACCGAGAAAATCTTGATGGCTATCAATACTTTCAGGAAATATATTGATATGCAGGCTTTGGAAAAGGAAATTGCTTCTTTCAAATCCGTAGGGATTACACCTAGGATGTTCCAATATCAATTGGTCAGTTGGGCAAAAAGCAAGAAGAAACATATCGTATTGCCCGAAGGAAAAGATGAAAGAATACTGAAAGCTGCTGATAGACTTGTCAGACAGGGAATTGTCAACATCACCTTATTGGGAGATATCAAAGAAATTTCCGGCAAAATCAGCAAGCTAGGTCTTTGCCTGAACGATGAAAATTGTCAGATAATCAATCCGCAGGAATCATTTTACTATGATGATTATGTCAACACTCTTTTTGAACTGAGGAAAGGAAAAAATATGCCGTTGGAGGTTGCAAGAGACTTAATGACTGATGTAGCCTATTTCGGTACCATGATGGTTTTCAAAGGATACGCCGATGGAATGGTTTCGGGTGCTATCCATACGACTGCCCATACCATCAGGCCTGCTCTGCAATTTGTAAAAACCAAGCCGGGCATATCTTTGGTGTCCTCCATATTCTTTATGTGCCTGCCTGATCGGGTAATGGTATTTGGAGATTGCGCCATCAATATCAACCCGACCGCTGAAGAACTGGCCGAAATAGCCATTTCTTCGGCAGACACAAGTGTTAAATTCGGTATTGAACCGAGAGTGGCCATGTTGTCCTATTCTTCCGGCGAATCCGGTTCAGGAGAGGATGTGGATAAAGTCCGAAAAGCTACCGAAATAGTAAAACAGAAAAGACCGGATATCAAAGTGGAAGGTCCTATACAATATGATGCAGCAGTGGACCCAATTATCGGAAAACAAAAAATGCCAAATTCAGAAGTGGCGGGCAATGCCTCAGTCCTTATATTCCCTGATCTGAACACAGGAAACAATACCTACAAAGCTGTCCAAAGGGAAACAGGAGCAATGGCTATTGGCCCCATGCTCCAAGGAATGAACAAACCCGTCAACGATCTCAGCCGCGGCTGCACCGTAGATGACATCTTCAATACCGTGGTGATTACAGCTATTCAGGCTCAGGAGTGAAGGGGAAGGATGAAGGATGAAGGATGAAGGATGAAGGATGAAGGGTAGATTTTAGATTTTAGATTTAAGAAATGATAGCTATCGTTTAGATGAAATAAATCTTAACTCTCGTTTCTTGGTTCTTGTCTCTTGATTCTCGGCTCTCGCTTCTCGCATCTCGGCTCTCACTTCTAACGTCTAAGAAAAAAAAATGAAAATTCTCGTATTAAATTCCGGAAGTAGTTCGCTTAAGTATCAATTGTTTGAGATGCCCAATGAATCTCCGCTGTGCAGTGGCTTGGTGGACAGGATTGGTTTGGATAATGCATTGCTGACACATAAAGTAATGCGGGACGGAAAAGAAGAAGTGTTTAAAATACAGGGTGAAATCAAAGACCATGAAGAAGGTCTTCTCAAAATCACCGACCTTTTGATTGACCCCGAAAAAGGAGTGGTATCCAGTATGGATGAAGTGAAAGCCATTGGTCACCGTGTAGTTCATGGTGGGGAGCAATTTGCATCCACTACATTGATCACACAGGAAGTCAAAGACAAAATCAAGGAATTGTTTGCACTTGCCCCATTGCATAATCCGCCGAACTATCTAGGAATTACAGTGGCAGAAAGGGTATTCCCAAAAGCAAAACAAATTGCTGTTTTTGATACGGCCTTCCATCAAAGCATGCCGCCCCGCGCCTATCGGTATGCAATTCCAAAAGAACTTTA
>NZ_JBGTCA010000027.1:0-28577 GCF_041749095.1 Aquiflexum sp.
CAGTGAATATGGATGGAGACATTTTCCGGGTGCGGAGATTGGATACCAAGTCAATGAAACCTCAAGGCTTTATAGTAATTTTGGCAATAGCTTCAGAATCCCTTCCTACACAGAGTTATATTATCAGGATGCCAGTAATACAAGCAATCCCAATCTACTCCCCGAAGAAGCCAGAAACTTCGAGGTTGGTTGGAAACTGAATAAATCAAGGCTGAGGGCTGAAATCGTTTATTTCTATCGATTTACCGAAAATCTCATAGATTATACCCGTGCACCAAGTACAGTACAGCCCAATCCAAATCTCTGGACACCAGGAAATATCAGCCAGGTAACCTTCAATGGATTGGAAACATCCTTTCAATACTTGGTAAAATTGGGCTTGGCAAATGTTAAGATCAAGGACATTTCATTCAGCTACAATTATATCAATGCTGATCTGGTACAAACCGAAGGTGTGGAATCCAGATTTGCCCTGAATTCCCTCAAAAACCAGTTTATAGGAGGGATTAATGCCGAGTTTTTCAAAAAAGCTGAATTGACAATTAAAGGCAGATATCTTGAAAGACTTGCACTGGATCCCTATTTCCTTTTAGATGCAAGACTGGACTACAATCGCTTAAAAAAATTCGGACTATTTCTAGAGGCTTCCAATATCACAAATGCAGAGTACATCGAAGCCGGGTTTGTACAGATGCCGGGGAGGTGGTTTAAGGCGGGGTTTATGGTGAATTTGCAAGATCTTTAAAATCAAGATGTTTAATTGAAGCTTTCTAGCTGCCGTGGTCAGAGTCTTCACTGACCACAACTTTTGGATATGTTCCTGAGCTCGTTTGGTAAAATCTTAGCGATAAGTCATTTCAGTCCCAAATAACTTTTTATATTCTTTTTATTAACGCTTATAAATTCACCCTTTTTGTACTGTTCCCTGCTTTCATCAATTTCAGCAACAAACTCAGGATCATATTCCATAGCCACTTCAAACTTCATTTTGAGCGCTTTGGCAAAAGCCTTCAGTTCATTTTCCTGTTCAGTGGTCTCTGGATGGATTATGATGAATTTTTTCGTTTTCATTAGGCTTTATCTTGTTTTTGAGTGTAATATGTAAAAGTGAAATGCCATAAACAAAAAAAGTCTCATGAAGAGACTTGCTGTGGGAGTTGAGGGATTCGAACCCCCGACCCTTCCGATTAAGATCGGAATGCTTTGAAATCCAATGGGTTATTTTTGATTAATCAATTCAAAGATTTTCTTTTTGCTCTTCCATGATTTCAGTTGCCTTTCCCTCGCATATGCCGATTCCTTGTCCTTAATTCTTCTTTGTAAACCAAAATCCAATAAGGAGCATGTCCCGTGAATCCTTTGTGATTCGAATTGTGTTTGCGTAACCTTTCTTCAATCAGGTCACTGGTATGACCTATATAGAATTTATCAAGCTTTTTTGAATGGAGGATATAGAGATGACAGGTCATAAAAAAAACCTCTTTTTGAAGTTTTGTGGGAGTTGAGGGATTCGAACCCTCGACCCTTCCGATTAAGATCGGAATGCTCTGAACCAAAAATCTAAGTGTTGATAAGACTGAGTATTTTCGACTTACTCTTCCAGGATTTGACTTTTCGCTCTCGGCTATAGGCTTCCTCTTTTGAACTGAATTCCTCGAAATATACCAATTCCCAATCGTTTGTTTTACCGGTAAAACCTTTGTGGTTGGTGTTATGCCGACGGACTCTTTCCTTCAATTCATCACAGCTATGTCCAAGATAAAATTTATCCTTTGACTTTGAGTATAATATGTAAAAGTAACATGCCATCAACAAAAAAAGCCTCTTAAAGTGACTTGTCGTGGGAGTTGAGGGATTCGAACCCCCGACCCTCTGCTTGTAAGGCAGATGCTCTGAACCAACTGAGCTAAACTCCCAAAATGTTATTAATCCCTATTTCTACAATTCGATCCACCAACCCTTCCGATGGTAATCGGAATGCTCTGAACCATCCCGATAGCTATCGGGATAAACTCCCAAAATGTTATTAATCCCTATTTCTACAATTCAAATCCGCAACCCTACCGATGATAATGTGGGAGTTGAGGGATTCGAACCCCCGACCCTCTGCTTGTAAGGCAGATGCTCTGAACCAACTGAGCTAAACTCCCAATCTTTTTAACTGAATCCTCTGAACCATCCCGATAGCTATCGGGATAAACTCCCAATCTATTTTAAAGAATGCTCTAAATCATCCAAATAAATTCATTTGCTTTTCAAATGGATTGCAAAGGTAGATTTAATTTTATCTGGTACAAATTTTATATTTAAAAAAAAGCATCACAGAATTTAAGCAACTGAAAATGAATACTATTTATTCATTATGGAGATAATATTTTAAAGAAAAGAATGGGCTTTTTTTCTAAGGCCCATTCTTTCTTTAAATATCAAACTTTATCCCCTGTGCCAAAGGCAAAGTAGTACTATAATTAATGGTATTGGTCTGACGGCGCATATATGCTTTCCAGGAATCGGAACCCGATTCACGTCCTCCACCTGTTTCTTTTTCACCACCAAATGCCCCTCCAATCTCTGCCCCTGAAGTTCCGATATTGACATTGGCGATACCACAATCAGAACCTGACGCGGACAAAAATGTTTCTGCCTCCCTCATGTTCAAAGTCATGATGGCTGATGACAAACCTTGCGGAACGCCATTGTGCATGGCAATTGCCTCGTCCAAAGATTTATACTTCATGATATAAAGGATAGGAGCAAATGTTTCTTCCTGCACCATCTTGAAATGGTTTTCAGCTTCTATGATACATGGTTTAACATAACATCCGGACTCATATCCTTCACCTGAAAGTACTCCACCGGCTACAACTTCCTTCCCTCCTTCTGCCATGGCTTTTTTTATCGCCTTTTCATACATCTCCACTGCCATTTTATCGATCAATGGTCCCACATGGTTTTTTTCATTCAAAGGGTTTCCAATCACCAATTTGGAATATGCGGAAGCCAATCTCTCTTTTATGGTTTCATAAATTGACTCGTGTATAATCAACCTTCGTGTTGTGGTACATCTTTGACCTGCGGTCCCAACCGCACCAAACAATGCTCCACGGATAGCAATTTCAAGATCTGCATTTTCGGTGATGATGATGGCATTGTTTCCACCTAACTCCAACAGTGACCTGCCAAGTCTCTCAGCTACTGCCTGACCTACGATTTTACCCATCCGGGTTGAACCTGTTGCGGAAATCAGGGGAACCCTTTTGTCCTTTGTCATATATTCCCCAACCTTATAATCTCCAACAATCAGAGAAGATATCCCTTCAGGCAATCCATTTTCTTTAAATACCTTTGCTGCAATATGCTGACAGGCAATCCCTGATATTGGCGCTTTCTCAGAAGGTTTCCAAATGCAGACATCACCGCATACCCATGCTATCATGCTGTTCCATGACCAAACTGCCACAGGGAAATTAAATGCTGAAATGATCCCCACAATCCCAATTGGATGCCACTGTTCATACATCCTATGTTCTGGACGCTCAGAATGCATGGTCAAGCCATACAACTGTCTGGACAATCCAACCGCGAAATCACAGATATCTATCATTTCCTGAACTTCTCCAAGACCTTCCTGATAGGATTTACCCATTTCGTAGGAAACCAATTTCCCGAGTTCAGCTTTGACCTCACGCAGTGCATTTCCTATTTGTCTGATGATTTCTCCCCGCTGAGGGGCAGGCAAATTTCTCCATGTTTTATAAGCTTCTTGGGCTTTCGAAACTACTCTTTCATAACTTTCCCTATTTGTAACCTGTACCTTTCCGATCAATTCCCCATCTGCAGGAGAAAAAGAACTGATATATTCCATTCCAGAATCTATCCAATGACTCCCTGTTGATGTTCCTAAATTTTCAGATTGAATTTCGAGATTTTGTAATTTCACACCATATAATTCTGACATGCTACTTTGGTTTTAATGCTTTACGATTGGGAACAAAACTAAATAAAATTCATCAGGCCTTTGCTTAATTTTCTTTTTTCTGTTTTAATCCTTTAGGGAAATATCGTTCCAGGTTTACATATTCCAGAATGGGCCTGAGCTTTGGTCCGATATCAAATCTATAAACCAAATTCATCCTGTAATTGCCCGTCATGATTGCATTCGAAAAATCGTTGACTTGAGCCATCCTCACCCGATTATGAACATAATTGGCATTTACAGACCAACGGAGGCCGTTGTATCCTGCAAACCCTCTCACTAACAGATTGGGGGAAACACCCAAATTTGTCATCCTTTCTCCTGAATAATCCAAGTAAGACTGCCCTATAGCAAGATTGGTTGATGCCATTCCGGTAATAAAAAAATACTTCCAAAACACAAATGTATGAACATAACCAACATTGGGGCCCATCTGGAAAAATCCCAGATTCTGGAATTCTTTCCTTCCATTAACATTTGGTTGAATTGGTGCAGGAATTAGCATCCCCTCATTTGTCGCCCAACCTCCATAAAATTCAACCCCGGCCAAAAAACTCCCTGCAGATTTTTTTTGTCGGGCACCTTGATGAAAAGCAGCTTTAAGCGATACCTTATCCCCATTAAACAGGTACTGAAAATTAGCCCCAAACTTCCTGACCTGCAAATCCGGCAGTAGCATAATGTCTTCATGTGAAACATTCTCACCATCTATTTTCTGCAGATAATACCCATTATAGATTTGGGCAAAAAGATCAATGACCAGTTTCCTTGGATACATGTGTGCCTGTAAATCCAAAAATTTTGTTTCTCCTCTCTCATCATTTCGATTCATAAATCCAAATCCATAGGCAAGGTTCAAGGTGAAATCGTTATAAGTAGCTCCAATTCCAAGGTTGTGCGTGCTATTAGGTTCAAACCTAAATCTGGTATCTTCTAATTTATCGGAAACATTTAAGGATGTGTATTTTCGGGAAATATAAATTCTCGAAGTAAGCATTTTTGGATAATTAACATAATACAGTGTATCATGTTGGGCAACAGCTTCATTATTAAAAAAAAGCATTGTGACCGATAAAACTATACAAATAAAAACAACTTTATGCCCAACTACATCCATTATTCCTGTAGGAAACTTATCCATGTTAAATGCTTCTAAAAGATTACAACAAATAACATAAAAAAATCCGCACACCTTGCGGATTATTTAAATTTGAATGGAGATCAGTAAAAATGATTATCTAAATAATCTCCATTCATTTATTTTGCAAAAGTCTTTAGCAGAAAAAGTTGCTTAATCACCCAGAACAAATATAACAAACTTTAAATTAAAATTGCAATACCCTGTTCACGGTATTTTTTGATTAAATAACAAAAAATTTATAAACTATTTAATGAGAGGTGTAAATTCAGTTGAAAACAGCTAATAAATCTATTTAGCATCTGAAAAAAAATAAATAGAAAAAAATGAAATGACTCTATCTGAGTTTCCTACTTTAGAAGCTACTTAAAACATAATAGATTGAAAATTAATTAATTATTTTATTAGTCCTATTAGTCTTTTTGGCCTCAGGTTTCCAATAAATTCCATTAAAAAGAGGATTTCAAATGTCAAATATTTTTAATTACCAACAAAGGGGGTTAAAATAATTTTTTCATTGAATATTTATATTTTAAAATTTACTCTATAAGTATATTGCAAATTATAGAATGCTTTTTTTGGTATATGAATAAATTTGAATATTTATATTTTATCCATCCCTTTCCAGAATTTCAAAAAATAGTATTTAAATGGATTCGTATATTTTAATTGCTTCCATGGTCTGCTTCCATGGGGCCGATGAAGCACTCTGGTTTTCATCAACACATAATTATCAAAACCCAATTCCAAGGACTTTTTAGAAATAAATGTATCATACCAATCTTTGGTATCATCCAATTCCATAAAATCAAAAGCTTTTAAAAATCCAGGTGAAAACAGTGTACAGCAAAAACTCAAACTTCTATCGGTCTTAATTACATTTTTGGTCATCGACTTGAATTTCAGGTAGGGAAAATTCACATTGTCATTCTCATCAACGGTAATGGCCCCAATAAGTCCCGACTTTGGAAACTCTTCCAGAAAAGCCATCATCTCAAAAATTGTATTTTCTTTGATAATTACATCAGACTCCACCACCAACATGGGTATACCATTGCTCAAGGCTTCTTTTTGTGCCATTTGAAGTACCAACTTGTAATTCGGTGAAGGAGTATCGGTGATTTCTTCCAGATTAACCAATTGATACCCGATTGAGTCGGCCTCTGTTTGTAACTTGGATTTAGTCTCCTCGGTACTGAAGTCATTGAAAATGGTGTGTTTCAATGAATAGTTGGATCCTGCAATTGCATTGGCACATTCAAGTGTGCTATCCACTGCATTTTTGACAGGTGTAATTACAAAAACTTTAGACATATATGTATCAAATTGAAGTCAAATTTAGTTTTTTCCAAAGCATAAAAAAACCCCGGCACAAGGCCCGGGGTTTCATTTTAGCTAAATGTTTACCGACTATCCGGATTTTCGGTTAGGAGTCATACTTCCGCTTACCGAGGAGAATTATTTCAATTTTGCAAGAGCAGTTTTCATTCTTTTCAATGCCTCTTTCAAATCCTCTTCAGACGCCGCATAGGACAGCCTGACACAATCATGCGCTCCGAAAGCCTCCCCTGTCACCAAAGATACATTTGCCTTTTCCAAAAGGTACAGGCAGATATCATCAGCGTTGTTGACAGTGTAACCTTCCGTAGATTTTCCGAAGAAAGCAGTTACATCCGGAAAGAAATAAAATGCGCCTTCAGGTACATGAGTTTTGATTCCGGGAATATCCCTCAACAGTCCCAATACCAAATCTCTTCTTTTTAAATAGGCCTCCTCCATTTTTTTGGAAGGATTTTGGTCACCTACAATTGCTGCCAAGGCCGCTCTTTGGGCAATACCTGTACCTCCTGAAGTAAATTGGCCCTGCATTTTCTCACAAGCTTTGGCAATGAACAGCGGTGCACATATATACCCAACCCTCCATCCGGTCATGGCATATCCTTTAGAGAATCCATTGACTGTAATGGTTTTTTCAAACATTCCTGGAAAAGATGCTATGCTTGCGTGCTTTCCGGTAAAATTGATCAGCTCATATATTTCATCCGCAATTACAAAAAGATTTTCCCTCTTCTTCACTACTGCTGCTATTGCTTCCAACTCCTCTTTGCTGAATACCGATCCTGAAGGATTGCAAGGAGAGGAATAGATAATTGCTTTGGTTTTATCGGTCAATGCCTCTTCCAACTGAGAAGCGGTTGCTTTGAAATTATTCTCTAGATTTCCTTCTATCAATATCGGTATACCGCCTGCTAATTTGATGATTTCAGCATAACTGACCCAATAAGGTGAAAAAATAATGACTTCATCACCTTCATTGACCATGCACATAAATACATTGGCAATAGAATGCTTTGCGCCGGTAGAAACAACAATATTTTCAGCTTTAGCCTCAGAAATATGGTTGTCATTTCTGAGCTTTTTGGCGATTGCTTCCCTGAGGTCCTGATAGCCAGCCACAGGAGGATAAGCAAAATATTTGCCCTCATCAATAGATGCCTTTGCCGCTTCCTGAATATGTTTTGGGGTTTTGAAATCAGGCTCTCCAAGGCTCAGACTGATGATATCTATACCTTGGGCTTTCAGTTCCCGGGCTTTTTTGGCCATAGCCAAGGTAGCCGATTCCTCCATTTGGTTGATCCTGTCGGATAGAATAGAATTCATTATTATGGTTGTTTTTTTAATTCCGCCAAAAATACGGATAACTGTGATTAATTCTACCATAAGCTGATGAATTGATTTAGAATCTATATTTTTGGGATAAAATATAGCGCATCTTGATTCGTTTATGGAAATATGAATTCAAAACATCTTCTTCCTTTATTTTTAATGGCAGTAGCACATTCCGCTTTTTCGCAGAAAGACGAAAAAGCTGATTTGGTCGATCCTGATTCAACAGGAGTTATGGCTGACAATTTATTGCCTACCACTGCCCCTATTCTTCTGTTTGATGATTATACAAAATCCGACAAGAAAAAAGAAAAAAAGAAAAAAGCCAAAAAGAACATCTATTTTGGGGAAAAGACCAAAAAAGGCTACACCAAGCAAACCATAAGAGATCAGACCCAGTACCAAATCTTCAATTTCACCACACAGAACAGAGAGTTTGATCCTTACATCAGGGATATTCATTGGTTTGATACCAGAGAAAAAGTGATCAGGTCAAAGGAATTTGATTTTTCAAGGGGCTTTTTGCTGCATGGGCCTTATGTCAGGGAAGTGGGAGATGTAGTTGTAGAAAAAGGCAATTTCTTTTTTGGCACCAAGCATGGCACATGGCTAACTTTTGATACCAAAACAGTATTATTAGATAAATCACATTATTCGGAAGGTTGGCCAAAAGATTCAAAAGTGACTTATTATAACAGGGAACAAAAGAAAATAGAAAAACTGACACCTGTTGAATATGATCTGATGGAAGGCAATTTTTTCCATTTTCATGAAAACGGACAGATCGCAGTAACAGGTGAATATCATTTTGGGGAAAAAGTGGGTCTTTGGACAGAATATTGGAATACCAAAAACAACAAAATTATCCGAAAAAGAGAAATTCAATACCAGGAAATCCCATTTACAAAAAATTTTAGACCTTTTATAAGAGCAGAATGGGACCAAGAAGGCAACCTTATCTATAGAAAAGAAGGAGTTGCGGCAAATTAATGTTCAACATTAAATACTCACAAACCCTATAATTTTTGTAGGTTACTGTTTTTTATTTTAATTTACTCCGTATATTTGTTGTGCTAATTATTGGTATGACACAAGAACAATTCAGTAAATATTCATTTCTATTGGATCGCACCGCAAGACGGGTCAAACAATATGCCCAACAAAAATTCAAATTGGGTGAATTTGACATAACTGTGGATCAGTGGCTTATCATGAAAAATCTCTCTGAAAACGAGCTTCTAAGTCAGGCTGAGCTGGCACAATTGGTTTTCAAAGATCAACCAACACTGACAAGAATAATAGACATATTGGCAAAAAAAGGTTATGTGGAAAGGGTTCCACATCCATTGGACAGAAGGAGTTTTCAATTGGTCCTGACAGATCAGGGGCAATCCAAGGTCAATGAATTGAAGCCCCAAATAGCCTCTATAAGGGAAAAAGCTTGGGAAAATCTCGGGAAGTCGGATTTTGAGGAGTTTAAGAGAATTTTGAATACCATTTATAACAACCTTGAATAGTTTGTCTATTAAATTCATTAATTACTTGTTATACTAATTATATTTGTACGAACATTTAAACCGGGTATTGGTTAAACAATAAACATAAATATCATGATCACTACGGACATTTGTATCATTGGAGCAGGACCTGTTGGTTTGTTTGCGGTTTTTGAAGCCGGATTATTAAAGATGCGCTGTCATCTGATTGATTACTTACCTCAGGTCGGAGGACAACTCTCGGAGATTTATCCTCAGAAGCCCATTTATGATATTCCCGGCTATCCGGAAATCAAAGCACAGGATCTTGTGAACAACCTAATGGACCAAATCAAACCTTTCAAACCTACTTTTTCATTAGGGGAGAGAGTTGACCACTTGGCCAAGCAGGAGGACGGATCTTATGTCATCACTACCAATGACAAAACAAAAGTCCATGCCCAAGTTATCGTAATTGCAGGAGGATTGGGAGTGTTTGAACCAAGAAAGCCGGCACTTGAAAACCTGGATCATTTTGAAGGAAAGGGAGTGACCTATATGGTCAAAAACCCTGAAACTTTCAGGGACAAAAAAGTTATGTTGGCTGGTGGCGGTGATTCAGCACTGGACTGGGCCATATACCTCTCCAATGTAGCCGAAAGGGTAACTTTGGTCCACAGGAATGAAACCTTCAGAGGAGCACCTGATTCCGCTGCAAAAGTTTATGACCTGGCCAATAATGGAAAAATAGACCTTATCCTTTCAGCCAATCTAAAGGAACTGGGTGGAAACGGCAGTCTTAAAAGTGTGAAATTGGAAGGCAAAAGCAAAGAAGAATTCACTATTGATACTGATTATCTTATTCCTCTCTTTGGTCTTAGTCCGAAGTTGGGCCCAATCGCCGATTGGGGTCTGAACATTGACAGAAATGCCATTGAAGTAGATACCCGGGACTATTCCACGGGAGTGGACCGCATATTTGCCATCGGGGATATCAATACCTATCCGGGAAAATTAAAACTTATACTCTGCGGATTCCATGAAGCTGCCATAATGATGCATGCTGCCTTCAAATATGTTTACCCTGATCAAAAATTAAGCTTTAAATATACTACGGTTAACGGTGTTAATTCATTTTAATACTATTTTTGAGGCATGGTAACATTCACTGTAGAAGATCACGAAGGCAACCGGCAGGAAATCGAAGCTCCTGATGACATGGGATTAAGCCTTATGGAAATATTAAAAGCATCAGAATATCCGGTCTTGGCGACATGTGGTGGTATGGCACTTTGTGCAACCTGTCATGTGCAAATCATGGAAGGAATAGGTGAATTGGGAGAAGCAACAGATGCAGAACTGGATCAGTTGGAAAATCTCCCGGAATACTTCCCTACCAGCAGATTAGCCTGTCAGGTTAGGATAAGTCCATTATTGGAAGGATCCATTATCAAGCTCAGAGGAGAGGATAATTAATCCATTGTAAAAATATATTTTTCCGCGGGAGAAAAAAGAGGCAAGGCCACTTCTATCTTTCGCGGTTTTTTTTATTTCTTTTTGAACAACCTTCCCACAGTTTCTCCAAAATTCTCCAGGTTATTGACCCCTTCCAGTAATGGATTCAATAGAGAAGTACCACCATATTTAGTAAATCCTTTTCCATCAAAATCAAATTGCATTGGGTATAAAAGGATATAGTTGTTTTTGTTGAAATATTTGTTGAGGTACTTTGGAAGTTTGTCCATTGTCAGATCAAAAGACACGCCATTGGTTCTACTCATGATCACAACCAAAGCATCATCCGCCTTCAAATCCCTTGAAATAATTAGAAAATCATCCCAGTCTTCAAAATCAATGAATTCAGCCTCCAAGCTGAATTTCAACTGCACTTGCTGGATATATTTCAAAGTATCATTGGAACCATAAAACACCAATTTGGCCCCTGTATTTCTGCCTATATTCCAAACCCTCAACAACCAAAAAGCAAATCCCATTTCCTTTTCGGCATTTCTAGGAATCACTATAATATACCTGTTTATTGTATTCAGTGGTTGATTGGACTGATAAATCAAAGCAGTCACATTACTTCGCCTTAGAATACCCTCTGTCAAATCCCCAAGAAAAGAATCAGAAATTTCCTGTTTTTTATGCAGTCCCAAAATTATATCCGAAACCTTATTTTCCTTGATGACATTAGTAATGCCATGGACCACATTAGAATCATACCTGATTAATTCCGTTAGAATATTGTCAGTTGCAGCTGCACTGATACTTGCTTTCTTCAATAGTTTTTTTGCATACTTTTCTTTGGTTTCATCCTCAGAATCCGAAGGGACAATATTCAATGCAAGCAAACTGTTTTTTGCCGACTGGGCTTTGATGGTCACTCCAAGATGTATCAATTCATCAATATTATCCGGGTAATTAATGGGAATAAGTATCCTTTCCCCGGATATTTCTTTTTCACCTTCATCAGGTTCTTCATTTTCTTCCAACACTAATTTTGCCGCTCCTCTTTGTGCAACAAAGGATGCAATAGTGCAGGTGACCAAAATCATTAAAATAGTACCGTTCAAAATACTTTCACCCAATAACCGAATCGGTTCTCCGGCTTCGTTCACTCCCAAAATGACATTATACCCCACCAAAATAGCGGCTAAAGTAGCTGCTGCCTGTGCGTTGCTCAAACCAAAAATCACATCCCTTTGGGCGGCTGAAAACTTAAAGGTTTTTTGGGTAATCCAAGCAGCCAGAAATTTGGATATGGTGGCGACCAAGGTCATGATGGCGGCCACGAATATGGTTTCAATATCAGAAAAGAAAACCCTGAAATCTATCAACATCCCGACCCCAATCAAAAAGAAGGGGATGAACAGTGCATTGCCCACAAATTCGATCCTATTCATCAAAGGAGAAGTAAGAGGGATCAATTTGTTCAATGCCAATCCTGCAAGAAATGCCCCAATGATAGCTTCAATGCCTGCTGCTTCCGCTAAAAACGCACCCAAAAACACCATTGCCAAAACAAAAATATACTGGGAAATATTATCATCGTTCCTTTTAAAGAACCATCGTCCCAAAATAGGGAAACCAAATATGACTATTAAAGCAAAAATCAAAATGGAAATACCCATCCTGATCCAGAAGTCATTGGTCAGTTCCCCTGAGGACATGGCAACGATGACCGCCAAAACCAATAGGGCCAATGTATCAGTAATAACTGTACCGCCTACAGTGATATTGACAGCTTTGTTTTTCACTACTCCCATTTTACTCAGGATTGGATAAGCTATCAGTGTATGAGAAGCGAACATACTTGCCAATAGGACGGATGTTATCACTGTAAATCCCAACACATATATCCCCGAGAAAATACCCAATGTCATTGGAATGGAAAATGTAAGAAGTCCAAAAACAATGCTCTTGTTTTTGTTCTTTTTAAAATCTGCCATATCGATTTCAAGACCTGCTAAAAACATAATATAAAGCAGGCCAACAGTGCCAAACAGAACCACACTACTGTCTCTTTCCAATAAATTCAAACCATTTGGGCCAATTATCGCACCTGCAATGATCAACCCGATGAGCTGAGGGATTTTAATCCTATTGAGGAGAATTGGAGCAAAAAGAATGATGAATAGAATGCTTGCAAAAATCAATACAGGATTGCTAAATGGCAATGAAAAATTCAGATCAGCAACCAAAACCATAAGGGTATATATTTATGGAGCTAAAGTAAAAATTTTTCGGATCAAAGTACAAGCCCAACAGAAAGTTCCACTTCTACTTCTTGCCCAACAATATCCTGAATTTCATTTTTAACCGCACTCAGCTCTTCATAGTCAAGTGGTTTTTCCGAAATTATTGTAAGTGATATCCGCATAGGATTCATTCTGATTACCCTGACATCCCGCAACTTTCCTTGAGGAATTTCTGCTCCGCTTAATCGCTGCATGATTTTATTTTCTTTTACCATCCTCGAAAATCCAAAACCCAAAGGTGCACTGATCAATGCCACAAAAAACAAAGAAATCAACAATCCTTTTTTAGCCAACCTAAACGGACTAAATCCCAGTAATAAAAACGTCAATGCCGCTGAAAGGACCATACCTGCCAAGTTGGTTATCAATAAAAGCAAAGCCCCAAAAAAAACTTCCCAATCTCCCCATCCCAAACCTATCCCCGAAACAGAAAGTGGCGGAACAAGAGCTACTGCAATGGCCACTCCTGCCAAGGTCTTGGCAACTTCCTTTTTGGAATGGGCATACGCACCTGCAACTCCTGAGGCCGCTGCAACTCCCAAATCCAAAAGATTGGGTCTTATTCTTGCAACAATTTCACTGTTCGGCGTATTGAGGGGAGTAATCCATGTGATCAGAACAGCAAAAATATAACCGACTAAGAGACCATAGCCAATGGCGAGCAGACTTTCTTTGATCAGTCTTTCATTTTGACGCAAAACACCCATTGCAAGTGATATGATGGGTGACATCAATGGAGCCAAAATCATGGCGCCGATAATCACCGGAGAGGAATTCCCAAAAAGTCCAAAAGTGGCAATGATGGTTGACAGGGCCATTAGGACAAGATAACTCTGACTGGTCTGGGAATTTTCCCTTAAAATACTGAAAAGCCATTTGAACTCTTCTGTGGTCGCATGATTGGTAAAAGGCAGAAAGCGGTTCAATAATTCATTTTTCAATTCACCTTTTGGTAAATTCTGCACTTTAAAAACCCTGTTTTTTTCCACCTCCTTTTCGGAATCCAACAATGTACCCGGGACAATTGCCAAAGCTTTTGGTTTCACTACCATTTCAATTTCCCTGGCACTCAATAAAAGTTCATCAGCAGCATAATTGATGGGATTGTCACTTTTTATCACTATCCTGTCAGTCTTGATATGGGCAACATAATCCGGCAGCGAGTTTTTGAGTTTTGACCTGAACACGCTGTAAAACCCAAACTTTATAATTTCCCATATACTCTTTGGTGCCAATACCAAACAATGCATCATGCCATCATTTGGATTGGAATCCTCTATGATCCTCCTTGATAGCATGGAGCTCTTACCATGCTGTACCACTACCATTCCCAATGCAGCCGTATCAACACCCTGATCCAACTCATCGCCACTCTTAGTATTCCAGGAAATACTATAAGGTTGTAGTCTTACTTTTCTGAAAGATTTTAAAAATATATTGAACCGGGCAATTATTTTTCTAAAAAAGCCTTCCTGCAATCCGGAACCATACATTAGACTAAATGTATTGCCAATGATGAGTTTATTGAGTACCGGTTTGCCGTTTGCCAATAGCAGGTCTACCTCCAAAAGCTCCTCCGAATCCATGATGTTCCTTGCTGCAGCTTCAAGTTTGGAAGAAACCCCAAAACCTTGCCTACCTTCTTTCATCTCGGGATGTGGCAAAAAACCTATTTTCCAGTGATTTTCTACAATCTCCTCAATGAATTCATGTAACTGCTCATCAGATAGATAGCACATCAAAAAATCCTCTTCAGAAAATTTAAAGTTCCTGAAATTCTTATAGGCAATCTTTAATTTGATTTTCTTTCCAAATAGGGGCAGCACTTTTTCTTCGACTACATCGGCTCTGCTTTCATCAAAAATTAGTGTGATCCTTTTCATATAATTTCAAATTGACAATCTCCACCCATTTATCAAAATTTGGGTAAATGCACCCTGGGCTTTCAAATAGAATGGCTTATCCCTCCTTATTCAACAATTTTTATGGACATCTGTTCTACAGATAACAAGGTAGCTTCAATTTTGCAATTGTACCAAACGGCCGATTTGGATTTTGATTGTGAATAATCATATAACTGGCAGAAATTATTTTGTATTTAAACCCTAACCGTCCATTAACATAACTTTAATTTTGAAAATCATAATAATTCATTAATTTAAAGATAATTCTAACCAAAAAAATAAAAAACTATGGGTATTCCAATTATTTCAAATGTTGTAAATGGTATTAAAGGCGGTGTAAAGGCGACACTTCAAGGTACGGCAGATACCGGAAGTGCGGTGGCCAATGCAGTCAAAAATGTGGCCATTACCACATTGAAAGGCACCGGTGAACTAGTGGTCAAAGGCCTCCAAGTCCCTGCCTCGATTGTTTCAGGAGCATTCCAAGGTGTATCAGACATTGGAGTTTCGGTCATTAAATCAGTCAAAGGAATTGTAAACGGGACCATACAAGGTGCCATGGATTCCGGTGTGAGTCAAAAGGACGCTGTTCAGGGAAGTGTAAAGCAGGCCATTGAGTCCGCCAAAGGCCTTGGACTTGACGTGGGCGAGGTGGCTGTAGAAGCAGTTACCGGTGCGGTCAACGGCGTGAAACAGGTCGGGGGCGACTCGGTCAGTGCTGCAAAAGATGCGATAGTAGCTGCCCTTGAGGCGGCCAAGGATATTGGCAACGAAACCGTAGAAACAGTTAAGACAGCTCTTCATTCAAGTGTGGATGGGGCCAAGGATATTTTGAATGAAATCAAAAAATAATTGATCAACATAATCAAAAAAAAGCGGGTCTCAGATCCGCTTTTTTTTTGAATACACGGCATAACCGCATAAATTAAGTGCTATTTTTTTCTTCCAAAGTCCCTTGTCAAAAAAGAGAATCAGTCTTTTAGACATTCCTTTTGACTTTATTTGGTTTAAAATCCCGTTTATGTGTCCATTCCATAATCACCAAATCATTTCAATCCTTTTCCTCCAACAATTTTCCTAATATTTCAATGGCCGCTTTGGGTAGAACCGTACCCGGACCAAATACCGCAGCAACTCCTTTTTCAAACAAAAAATCATAATCCTTGGGTGGAATCACCCCTCCTGCAATCACCATGATATCCTCTCTGCCGAGTCTTTTCAATTCATCGATGAGCGCAGGTACCAAGGTCTTATGACCTGCAGCCAAAGATGATGCCCCCACAATATGCACATCGTTTTCAGCAGCTTGCATGGCCACTTCTTCGGGTGTTTGAAATAAAGGCCCAATGTCCACATCAAAGCCCATATCGGCAAATCCGGTAGCAATCACTTTGGCACCTCTATCGTGTCCATCCTGTCCCATTTTTGCCACCATGATCCTAGGTCTTCTGCCTTCCAATCCGGCAAATTCATCCGCCAGCTTTTTAGCCTCCATAAAATTACTGTCATCTTTGGCTTCACCGGAATAAACACCCGAAATTGAGCGGACGGTCGCTTTATGTCTTCCGAATTCTTCTTCCATAGCATCAGAAATTTCACCTAAGGTAGCCCTTTTTCGGGCTGCTTCCACGGCCAAAGCCAACAAGTTGCCATTTCCGCTTTTGGCGGCCAGGGTTATGGCATCCAATGCCTTTTCGACTTCGTCCTGTTTTCTTTCTTTTTTGAGTTTTTTCAATCTTTCTATTTGGGATAAGCGCACGGAATTGTTGTCTACTTCCAAAATGTCAAACTCGCTTGGTTCATCCGTCTGATATCGATTCACACCGACGATGACATCTTTTCCGCTATCTATTCTCGCCTGCTTGCGTGCCGCAGCTTCTTCTATCCTCATTTTGGGAATCCCAGCTTCAATTGCCTTGGCCATTCCACCGAGTTCTTCCACCTCTTCGATCAGTGACCAGGCTTTTTTGACCAATTGGTCCGTAAGGTATTCCACATAATGCGATCCCCCCCAAGGATCAACTACCTGAGTGATACCTGTTTCTTCCTGAAGGTACAATTGCGTATTTCTGGCTATTCTTGCCGAAAAATCCGTCGGTAAAGCCATTGCCTCATCAAATGAATTGGTATGTAAAGATTGTGTATGACCCAATGCAGCAGCCATTGCCTCCACGCTTGTTCTAGCTACATTGTTGAATGCATCCTGTTCGGTCAAAGACCATCCCGAAGTCTGACAGTGTGTCCTTAGGGTAAGTGATTTGGGATCTTTTGGGTTAAATTGGTTGACGATCTTGGACCATAACATCCTGCCGGCGCGCATTTTGGCAATTTCCATAAAATGGTTCATCCCTATTGCCCAAAAGAAAGAAAGCCTGGGTGCAAAATCATCTATATCCAATCCGGTTGAAATCCCTGTTCTCAAATATTCAAGACCATCTGCCAAAGTATAGGCAAGTTCCAATTCGGCAGTAGCTCCTGCTTCCTGCATGTGGTAACCTGATATTGAAATGGAATTGAACTTGGGCATATTTTTGGAAGTATATTCAAAAATATCCGCAATGATTCTCATCGAAGGCACGGGTGGATAGATGTAGGTATTCCTGACCATGAATTCTTTCAGAATATCATTTTGGATAGTTCCGCTCAACTGTTCAGGATTTACCCCTTGTTCTTCCGCAGCGACAATGTAAAATGCCATAATGGGAATCACCGCACCATTCATGGTCATGGAAACGGACATTTGATCCAAAGGAATCCCGTCAAACAGGATCTTCATATCAAGGACTGAATCAATGGCTACACCGGCCTTGCCCACATCCCCAACTACCCTTGGATGGTCTGAATCATATCCCCGGTGTGTGGCCAGGTCAAATGCCACTGACAGCCCCTTTTGTCCACCTGCCAGATTCCGTCTGTAAAAAGCATTGGATTCCTCTGCGGTAGAAAAGCCCGCATATTGTCTAATCGTCCAAGGCCGTAACACATACATGGTGCTGTAAGGCCCTCTTAAATAAGGTGGTATTCCCGCTACAAAACCATCATGCCTGATTTCGGACATTGTTTTTTTGTCAAAAACAGACGGAATGGATATTTTCTCTCCACTTTCCCATGAAGTACTTTCAGTGGAAGGCAGGACGTTTTCCTGAGTAGTACTGTTGTGCAGTTTGCTTAAGTCCGGTCTCATGGTTTCTGGGTTGTGTTTTTTTCCATCTTTTCGGACGCTCTTGCAGGAAGCATTTGCCAATTTTCTTCTGTCTCTGGATTTTCATTGCTTCTCTCAAATTGTTCATTTGGAACAATAAATTTATTGACACCGATTTTAACGGTTTTTCCATTCTTTAAAGCATCCATTTTTTGATTCCTCTTTGCTTTTACAGCATTTTGTATAGAACCAATTTGATAAAGCTTCCACCATCCACCTAGTTGCTCAATTTCAATCAGTTTGGACTGAACCATCTCAAACAAATCACTGATTAGGTTTTCCAGATAAAAACTTCCTGCTGTAGGATCCAATACCTTATCCAGGTAAGATTCCTCTTTCAGAATGTTTGAAATATTTCTTGCCATTCTCCTCGAAAATGAATCACTTTTGCCCAAAAGAGCATCATGGGGTAATACATGAAGTGCATTGCATCCGCCCAATATCGCGGCCATCGCCTCTGTGGTATTTCTGAGCATATTGGTGTACACATCCATCTTTGACATGGTCCAAAAAGAGGTAGATGAAATAATAAAAATGTTTTCCATCGGTATAGTGATTTGATACAGTTTGGCCAATTGGTGGTACAAAATCCTAAAGGTTTTTATTTTGGCCATTTCCATAAAATAATCAGACCCAACAGCAGTCTTGAGCATGGTCTTTTCAAATATTTTTTTAGATGAAATTCCCCTTTGGGTCAAGCCGTCTACAAGCTCAATATAAGCTGCAAGGCTGTAAGAAAGCTCCTGAACGGGAGATGCCCCTGCATTGTGAAAAATAGCTGAATCAATGGTAAATACCTTAAACTGACCCAATTCTTCTGCTTCTCCCAATAATGAGGCTGCTGTTTCAATTATATTTTCCTTATCTTCTTTTTCAATTAGGGTATTTGCAAAACCATCCCATAAAAGCCCTCCCTGTAATTCATTCGGATCAAAACCGTTTCTTTTTATCCAATTCAGAAAATGATGAAGGGCTCCAATAGGATCATTTTTTGGAACAATAAAAATCTGTATGTACTTGGGCATTACCTCTTGGAGCAATAAGTCCAGGTCTTCATCTCCTTCCAATGGAAGCAACAGTGCATCTGCACCATTCTGTAGTGCCAATAGAAGTTCTTTGTTGGACGCTTTTACATCAGCACCCTCCACCTCAAAAACATTTGACCAATATCTAGGTGAAAGTCCGGGGATGGAAGGATTGGGCACTATGGTTCCAACTGAAAATCCTTTCCAACTTACATCTTCAGCGGTATAAAAAGGCGCAATTTTGAGACCATCGGAAGTTTTGGTGACCAGGGTCTCTTCAAAATCTTTCCCTCTCAGGTCTTTGGTGACTTGCCGCATCCAATCTTCCTTGGAAGCCCGGGGAAACCCCTCAAACAAATTATCTTTCATATTTGGATTTAAAGTAGATAATGCAAAAGATTTGAAATCTTTTGTACCAAAACAGTATTATGGAAATCAATAATGTTAATCCATTCAAAAATACGGTTTCCAACCATCAAAAACCACTGTTTTGAAGCAATTTGAATATTGATCTCATCATTGGAGGTCACACGCATACATTCTTAGAAAGACCAACATCCTGTCAAAGTTCCGGAGGATATGAACCTATTATCGACCAAATTGGGACGTGTGACTTAAGGTTGGGAATGTTGTATTTTGAGTTTTCAAGAAAAAATAAAATAAAAAATGTCCTTGCCAAAAACGTGGCGGTCAAATAGAAAAGTCAAGTCTTTTTCCATTTTTTATTTAAATATATTTTCCCCAAATTTGAGCCCCTTGATAATGCGGGGGTGATAAGTCCTATTTCTTTTCTAAAGATATTTAACCTAATAAATGAGTTCGGAGGCCAATGCAGTTTGGAATGAATGTTTGCGTGTAATTGAACAGCACGTCAACGAGCAAAGTTTTTCGACTTGGTTTAAACCCATAAATCCGGTTAGACTGGAAGGAAGCAGCCTCACGATACAAGTTCCAAGTCAGTTTTTTTATGAATGGCTGGAAGACAATTACGTTCAGGTACTCAAATTGGCTATAAAGTCAATTTTAGGACCAAACGGAAAATTGGAATATGCCGTGGTAGTGGACAGGGGCAATTCACAAAACCAGCCTTATGTGGTCAGTTTCCCACAGGGAAATAATTCTAACCCTTCAAAAAAAGTAAGCTCCGAAAGTACAGATAATAAAAGCCCCTTTCATCTTCAGTCTCTTGACAATGATATGCTTTTGCAATCCAACCTCAATGCGATTTATACCTTCAATACATATATTGAAGGAGACTGCAATAGACTTGCCCGCTCGGCAGGATTTGCTGTAGCTACCAAGCCCGGTATCACCTCCTTCAATCCGCTGATGGTATATGGTGGAGTAGGTCTTGGGAAGACGCATTTGGTACAGGCTATCGGTAACGAAATCAAAAACGGGCCTGAGGATAAATTTGTACTTTATGTCTCTTCCGAAAAATTTGTGAATCAGTTTATGGACTCCATCAAGGATGGAAATGTTAAAAATTTCACCAATTTCTACATGCAGGTCGATGTATTGATTATTGATGACATTCAATTTTTGGCCGGGAAAGACCGAACCCAGGAAATGTTTTTCCACATTTTCAATCACCTTCATCAAAACAAGAAACAGATCATCATGACCTCGGATTGCCCTCCCAAAGACCTGAAAGGCTTGGAAGAAAGGCTATTGTCGAGATTTAAGTGGGGGTTGACGGCTGATTTGCAGATGCCGGATTTTGAAACCAGGGTTGCCATCATCAAAAGGAAAATGCAATCTGAAGGGATATATATTCCGGATGATGTCATAGAATACCTTGCCTATACCGTGGATACAAATGTCAGGGAATTGGAAGGAGTCATGATATCACTGCTTGCCCACGCCTCCCTGAACAGGGTGGAAATTGACCTGGCTTTGTCCAAGGCTATCATGAAAAATATCGTCAAAGATATCGAGACCGAAGTCGGGATTGATTTTATCCAGAAGACAGTTTCGGATTATTTTGATATCAAAATTGATGACTTAAAAGCCAAAACCAGGAAAAAAGAGATTGTGACCGCCAGACAGGTGGCCATGTATTTCGCAAAGGAATTTACAAACCATTCTTTGAAGTCAATCGGATACCACTTCGGCGGAAGAGACCACAGCACCGTCATCCATGCAGTGCAGACGGTCAATGATTTTATGGAAACCGATACTGCCTTCAGGAATTCAGTCAATGATCTTAAAAAGAAATTTAAAATGAGGTCTTATTGATTGTTTTACCCGTTCACGAAGCCTCTGACATCTTTTCTCGACCGATGTTGGATGTCCGATGACCGATGACCGATGTTGGTTTATGTCCAAAGAAGCCTTTTTTCTGAAATAGTCAATTAGTAGAATACCGTATATTCATTTTCATTGATAGAGATTCACAATACCAATCAGTTCACTTTTTGCAAACTTGATTTCTGTGGTGCCCATGACATAAGGGCCTATTTCATAGGAATTATAAAACAGGACAAGAGAATCATTTTCAAATCCAATCGATGAGGGAAGGAAAAATTCATCATTTTCGTCTAGGAAGAACATTTCGGTTTCCTTCAAGGGAATGTCTTTCTTCACCTGATGGATTTCCCTGAATTTTGATTCAGTCATTTCAAGTAACTTTTGCTCATCTATTATCATTGAGTTATTGTCAATTTTTGTATTTTTCTGTTTGTCAAAATTTAGGTATTGCCTAAAGCTGTTGGGATGTGCGCCTCCTGTGAAAGAATAGGTCTCAAAAACTATTGAGATGATTTTTTCATTTTCGTAGGTAACTTTGGCATCAAGTTTTATTTCCCAGTCCTGAGTGGATTCAAAATCAACCATGAAATCTACATAGGAATCCAAAAAATTGGCAACTGCCCCTTCTAATCCTGTCGCCTTTATTTCCTCCTGAACATCTACAGTTTGGATGATTTTTTCTTCAATAAGAATATTCAAAACAATTGAAACTTCATTTTCTCCTACAAAAAAAGGATACATCAAATTTAATTCAGCGCAATTATCTCCATGACAAGCTTTTCGGTGAAATACCTCTGTCTTAACATCAAGTTTTTTTGTCCCGACATTACACGAAAGCAGTGAAATCAGAAATAAAAAAACAATCAATCTATTTCCTTTTATCATAATGATTTATTCTTTTATTATTCTCTCTTTCATTTACTAAGGACAGTAAACTGATATTAAAATTAGCTACTGGCATCATTGCGGATAATCACATAGGAAATTTTATTTGAACCACAAAAGAAACAAAAGGGAACAAAAGACTATATCACCAAAGCTGATATCAGTAACTTTTGTATTCTTTTGTCACTTTTGTGGTTCCATTTTTTTTGTTAAAACAATAAAGCCAGAAGAAAATCATATAAACTTATCTCCATAAAACTGGACAAGAGACCTGGCAATTGCTATAGGTGATGTGGTTCCTGCTTTTATTTCAGGGACATATTCAGCTATTTTTCTTTTGATTTCAGGGTTGTTGTAAAAACCTGTCTTCAGTAAATAAACGATATGGTCATGGAGCCAATTTTCATTTTGGTCAGACCTGTTTTTGGCAAAAAAACCATTTACCGTCATTTTCTCCTTATAATCTTGTATCATCTCCCAAACTTCATCCAAGCCAGTAAGCTCAGTAGAAGAACATACCTCCACTTTTGGATACCATCCATTTTCTCTAGTGGGAAAAAGATGGAATGCATTGGCATATTCCCTCTTAGCCCTTTTTGCAGACTCCATGTTATCCCCATCTGCTTTGTTGATTACCATGGCATCACACATTTCAATAATCCCCTTCTTGATGCCCTGTAACTCATCTCCCGCACCTGAAAGCATGAGTAAAAGAAAAAAATCTACCATCCCTTTTACAGCAATTTCAGATTGTCCCACGCCAACCGTTTCGATCAGGATGACATCAAACCCTGACGCTTCACAGAGTAACATTGCTTCCCGGGTCCGGGCACTTACCCCTCCGAGCGTTCCGCCTGCTGGACTTGGCCTGATATAGGCACGCTTATCTGAGGCAAGTCCTTCCATTCTGGTTTTATCACCCAGGATACTGCCATGGGATTTTTGGCTACTTGGATCGATTGCCAATACAGCCACCTTATGTCCCTTATCCAAAAGTTTTTTACCGAAACTTTCGATAAATGTGCTTTTCCCTACTCCTGGAACTCCGGTAATTCCCACCCTTATTGACCTTCCTGAATGGGGCAGAATTTTTTCCATTACCTTTTCAGCAAGACTCTGATCTTCCTCCAAAGTACTTTCAACCAAAGTGATGGCACGGCTGAGAACCACCCTATCGCCTGATAGAATCCCTTTAACATAAGTCTCTTCCGATAGTCGGGTATTTGTTTTCAAGGAATATATTTTAATAGGTCAAAATGAAATTGTATTTCAAAGTTAAAGAAATTATCGAAAGGGATATTTTTTGAAACGTGTCTCCCCCATGGCTGTTTTTTCATAAATGGCCACACAATTTTCTTGAAAATTACTGTCGAAGTAAGGCTCTGAAAATCTTACTACATCAGGTGTAGTCTCCTTGTCCACAAAGTAAAACACCTTCGTATTACCATACTTGGTATGGGGCATAAAGTCCCCATATTTTCTCATTTCTTCCCAAAGGGTATCCGCAGTATAAACCGCATAAAGCCTAATCACCGGACCTGTGTTGTTCTCATTTCTATATTTGGCCATTTCGACAAACTCCCCTTTCAGGTCTGCTACCCCTGACTGGGAGAGGGTCTCAGATATGATCCAAAAAATGATCAGGGAGATCACAATGACTATTGCATAAACAAGATACTTAGAGGACATTTTATTAAGATGGTTTAGAATTAATGCCTTAATTTAGGAGAAAAATTCCAAGATGGCTTTCGAATATTTAAAAGCACTTCATATCATTTTTGTGGTGACCTGGTTTGCAGGTTTGTTTTACATTGTCAGGCTCTTTATTTATCAGACTGAGGCCCTCGAAAAATCAGAAGAAAAAAAAAGAATTTTGCTGCCTCAGTTCAACCTCATGGCCAAAAGGCTTTGGTTGGGAATAACCTGGCCATCCGCAATTCTCACATTGATTTTTGGATTTTGGGTGTTGTATTACAGGTGGGGTTATATGCAAATGGGGTTTATGCATGCCAAATTGGGTTTTGTATTCCTATTGTATGTGTATCACTTTATCTGTCATAGACAATATACACAATTGCAAAAAGGAATTGCCAAATGGAGTTCAAATCAATTGAGGATTTGGAACGAAGCCGCTACAGTTTTGTTATTTGCTATAGTATTCCTTATTGTTCTCAAAAGTCTTGTCGATACCCTTTGGGGTATTGTGGGCCTTTTGACTCTAATTGCCCTTTTGATGTTGGGCATTCAGTTATACAAAAAATCGAGAGAGAAATCCAAGAAAGATTAAAATGAAAAAATCATCCACAATAATACTGTTAACATTTATTACTATTCTGGGGTTTGAGTCCTGTACTTCAAAAGTATCAGATTCTGCAGACAAAAAAACTTTGCCGATTTTAGGCAACTGGCATATCAATGAATTTGAAATGGAAGGCCAAACTATTAAGGACACGGTATTCCATGAAATCGGTGACTTTAGTTTCATCAATCAGGAAAACAAGGAAATCAGTAAGCAAACCGTCAGCGGCAAAGTATATGTGGCAGATTTTTTCTTCACTACTTGCCCTACCATCTGCCCTATCATGAAAACCCAAATGCTTCGGGTTTATGAAAAATTCAAAGATGAACCAGATTTTCTGATTTTAAGTCATACCCTTGATCCTGTACATGATACAGCCGAACTATTAAAAGATTACGCTTCCAAAATCGGTGTTGAAGATGACCAAACCTGGCATTTTTTGACAGGAGATCAGGAGAAAATCTTTGAAATCGGACAAACAAAATATCTTACTACGGCCATGGAAGATAAAAGTGAACCGGGTGGACTGCTTCATTCAGGCGCATTTGTATTGGTAGATCAAAATGGGCACATCAGGGGAGTATACGATGGAACAAAAGAAGATCAGGTCAACAGACTAATGAAGGACATACCGAAATTATTGGAATAAAAAATATGCGGATCAGCAAGATTGGCCAGGTTTTATTGTTACTTATTTTTATATCTTCCTGTCAGGGAAATTCATCAAATAAAGAAAAAACGATTTCCAGTATCAAAGACACGAAAGTATTGCAGTATGCCATTGAAGGTAAAATCCTTTACGAAAATTACTGTGCAAATTGCCATCAAAAAGATGGGGCTGGATTGGGAAAATTGATCCCACCGCTTTTTGAATCTGATTATATGCTGGAGGACATTGGGAGAACTGCAAGGATTATTAAATATGGACAGAATGGGGAAATCGTGGTAAATGGGCAGATTTATAACCAAGCCATGCCGGCAAATACCAAACTTACCAATCTGGAAATTGCGCAGATTATGACCTATTTATACAATATCTGGGGGAGCAATCATGGGGTGATTGATGCCAATATGGTCGGAGGATATCTCCAAAAATGATTATTCTACCTTAAGCGCTTCATTGGCGGATTCAATGGCTTGTTTGATATCCACATTTACCTTTTCCACTTTCAATTTTTGTTCCAAAAGGTAATTCCTGATTTCATCAGATGACATTCCCTCGAAATCTGAATTGAACTGCCTCATCCATACAAACATCCCTTCAAAAGCACTGTCCAATTCTCCCGCCAAAAACTCAAGTTTTTGAATCTGATCATGATCGGGGGAATCCTCTTGGGAAAGTGAGGCGGATATTTCAAGGATTTTTGTTTTAAGTGATTTGAGATTCCCCATCAATGGCATGACTTCATCGTGGATTTTAATCACTTCTTTTTTCAATTCATCATTGGGATTTTTTTTATCCGAATTACATCCCAACATCTGTAAAGACAAGCAAACGAAGGCTATTAAGCCAAAAGACTTATACATGATTTTGGTTTTTTCTCAAAGAAAAAACCATTTGACTAAAAAAAGAAATTATTCATCAACTATTTTACAATTTTTGTGATATTTCCAATTAATAATATGAATAATTACTAATGCCAGAGAGGCGGTTATGGAAAGTACTATCATTAAGGAGTTTAAATCATGAAGAAGTATCGCAATCGAAAAAATTGATACTGCTATCCAAAGTGCTATTTTAATACGCATGGAATGTGTATTTTTAGCGGCATGGTAAACAGCCCAAATAGCGAGAATGACAAAGAAATAGTCCATCCAATGCCAATGTTCATGGCCATGATCATGATCTTCCGTAAATTTAAATATATAACCGAAAGATATCATCACCGGGAAGGCCAGACAATGAACCATACACAGTACCGAAGCAGATATACCCAACATATCTGCGGATTGGGCGGAAAGTCTTCTAATTATTTGCAACATAATTGCAAATATAGATTAAATTTTGAATATTCACATTACACAAATATATAATTACATGAAACCATATTGTTTTGCCAATAACCAAATAAACTCTTCTGAAAAAGCAGTAATACATCCAATGGATATAAGTTTGATCCGCGGTTATGGAATCTTTGATTTTTTTAGAACATCGAATTATACCCCTCTGTTTTTGATTGATTACCTGGACAGATTTATCAGATCTGCGGAAAAAACCCGACTCTTATTGAAACCATCCAAAGATGAATTGGCATCGATCATATTCGAATTGATCCAAAAAAATGATCTGGAAAGCGGGGGAATCCGGATGCTTCTTACAGGCGGTGTTTCAGAGAATCATTTTTCGCCCGTTGAGGGTTCATTATTCATTTTTTGTGAAGACTTGGATTTCCCACCAAAAGAAAAATATATCAATGGAGTGAAGCTTTTATCAGCAGAACATGTGAGGGCGATTGCGGATGTAAAAACAACAAATTATGCTTATCCCGTATGGCACAGTGGTGATTGGAAAAGTCAAGGTGCAGAGGATGTAATTTACCACCACAAAGGATTGGTCTCGGAAAGCTCCCGTTCCAATATATTTATGATCAAAGATGGAGAAATTGCCACACCGGATTCACATATCCTGCATGGCATCACCCGGAAAAGGGTATTGGAAATCAGTGGCAAGGTTAATATCAGACCAATAAAATTTGAGGAAATTCTCGCTGCAGATGAACTCTTTATGACCAGTACTACCAAAAAAATCCTTCCCATCACACAAATTGATAACAATAAAATTGGTGATGGAAAACCCGGCAATGAAACCAAGCTCCTCATGGAAAAATTTAAGGGGATGGAATCAAAAAGCTCCGCATAACGGAGCTTTTTTTAATTTGTCAATAATTGGGCGTCTTTTAAAATATACATCAGTTTTTCGGGATCATTATCATTGAGTGTTAAGGTACCTTTAACCTTTACTCTTTTGGAGGTATATTTTATGGGATTTTTCATCATGACCTCCATGACAGTTTCCGGGCCACCCGATCCACAGAAAAAGCATTCGGCCAAAGGTAGTGATGAAAGTATAATATGTTCAGGCTTGAACATTCCTTCAAAGGGGATGATGTATCCATCGGCCTCTACCACTTTACCTTCCAGTTTTTTGATCTTATCACTGAATACAGGGATATATAATTCCCCGAATTCATCCTGACCGATTTTGTAAGTGACATCGGACAAATCCCTCCAAACACTGGGTGAAGTCTGTGCATATCCGACAGAAATTATTATCAGGAATAATAATGTGAAAATAGTGTTCTTCAAAATCATTTGTATCATCTATTAATTGTAAACTCTTCGTCAAACAAAGAGCAGATAAATTTAAGCTTTGGTAAGCTGTTTGGCAATATCAGTTTGATAAGCGTTCCATGCAGGTATAAGAGAGGCCAATATACCTACTACCACTGCATATATCAAGATCCAAAGTTCCTCAACGAGAAATACCATGGCAGTCAATCCGCTAATCGCTCCCTGTTCATTCTGCATAACGAGAACAGCCAGAAAAAGGTGCCCAATTAAAATCCCTACCACAGCGCCTATAAATGTCAATATTACTCCCTCCAATACTATATGCAAAAACAATTGACCATTGGAGGCTCCCAATGTCCTCATCACGGCCAAATCATATTTTCTTTCTTTGAGCGAATTGAATAAGGCGATGAAGATTCCCAAGCCTGCAATAATGATGATGACTACAGCCAATCCTTGAATCAGCTTGACACCAACACCCAACAGTTCAAATAGTCTGGAAATTTCGAAGGAAGGAGATGCTGCCTGAAGTGCGCTTTTACTGTTGACAAATCTAGGCAATTGAACTGCAGCAATGGGGTTTCTATATTGGATAAGCAATGAAGTAACTTCCCTATCTTCGTCCGTTTCCGGAAATCCGGTCTTTGCGACAGGTGCTTCAAATTTCTCATGGTCATGGCCTTCATCGTGTGTGTACCATACCG
>NZ_JBGTCA010000028.1:0-24381 GCF_041749095.1 Aquiflexum sp.
GAATATATGGGTGTTATGCACTGCCGGAAGATTAATTTTACCAGGCTCTGTCCAGGTAGTACCTTCTCTATTTGTAAGCCAAATTTGGGTTATCCCATCTTTAGTTTGGTTTTCATTGGGTCGGTTGGAGCTAAAATAAACACTATTACCATCTAGAGAGAATGTAGGTTCAAAATCGCTATACAGCCCGCTAAAAGAGGCAACCTCAGGCCGAGTCCACAAGCTATTGATTTTTTTGCTGTGCAGTATTGTGGAAAAGCCCCATGGGTGAGAAACTACATAAAACAGTTCATCACCTGCCGGTGAAAGGATAAAATCTCTCTGATTATGACGGGTAGAAACCACATTTTCTGCAAAGAGAGCAGCAGTATCAGTCACTTCAAAATTGATTACAACCAGGCCGGCTTCGGAATAGTCTGTTGGTATAAGGGTTCTATCTTTAATACTGTTCACAAAAGTGCCGTGAATCCTGCTTGTTCTTAGTTTGATGTCAGCCCATTCCTGATCTGCCATAAATCCATCCCAGGCATTTTTCATAGTCTTTTGATCTTCCCATTCCAATAAATAGACAAACTCATGCTTATCTTCTGATTCCCTAATCCAAATATTTGCGATGTTGAAGCCATAGCTTTTCATAATTCTAATGGCATGAACTCTAAACCTATCGTGAAATGGGTCTGAATTTTCTTTGGGAACATCATAAATTCGCAGTTGGTATATTGGAGATTTTGAAATGTTTGAAAAGGTGGTATCGCGATTTGATAAATCTGTTTGACCAAAGATGGCGTTCATCACGGCAGAACCTAAAAACATTAACATAAATAATGCCGATCTTAAGGTTGAATTACCAATATTAAACTGTCTTGTTGCTGTAGTCATTTTGAACTAATTTAAAACTCACAATATTTTTTGTCGATGATAAATTTTTTTTTTTTACTGTCCAATCAATAGCAACTTTAGTGTTTTGACTTGTCCTGAAGTCTGCTAATTGGTTCATCAACAGGTAAAATTCACCATCGTTAATTCTAAGTCCACATGTTTGTAGGTTGCATCCCAAAATCCCATAAGCAGCATACCATTCTTTCAATTTATGTCGACTTTTCTTAGGTCTGCGTTCATTTAACGTTCGATTCTGGTTGAAATCTGAAGCAGGGTGGTAACAATCGGAGTAACATCAACTGCGTGAGCGTTGGTGAGTACAACTATTGTGACTCCTTGAGATTGATCATGAAATGCGGAAGCCGAATACCCAGCGGAATTCCCTTTATGTCCTAAAAGGAATCTGCCCTCATTTTTGATATGTAAAAGTCCTGCGCCATATTTGTAGCCATCTGGGCGGTCAACCCAATTGGTCATTCGATTCCACTCTGCTTCCTCAAGTACGGAGCCGGTCATTAACCCGTGAAGGAATTGTGCAGCATCAGATGCGGTAGACACCACTGCTCCTGCAGGACCAGCAGAAGTCCGGAATGCGGTCCAAGGCATCATCAGAGACACGGGCTTGAGGTCTCCAGAACCAAAGGGATCGATATACGCTACTGCAAGTTCCTTGCCGACTGGGTCATGGGCACCGTACCAAGTGTTATCGAGTTTCAGTGATTTTAGAACTTGAGTACTAAGAACGTCACTGAATGTCGAGTCAGTTACTGCCTCAATGATGGCCCCCAAAATATGGAATCCAGTGTTAGAATAATGCCAACCAGCACCTGGCTCGAAGTATGGGTCTTTCATTTTTGTTAGCAGGTCGTCAAGTGTCCAAATTTTAGTTGGGGTTCCCATTATAGCAGGAACAAAATCAGACTCCTGTAGGGGGTCATGTAGGCCATGCGTGTGATTTAAAAGCTGTGTTATGGTATTTGATTCGGAGCTAGGTAAATTCGGGAACCAAGTGTACAGCCGATCATCTAAGTTTAGACGGCCTTCTGCAACAAGTTTAAGAACGGTGGTGGCCGTGTATATCTTGGAAATACTTCCCAACTCAAATGCAGTATTGGTACTAACAGACGAACCTGGCCTTGCAAGTCCACTCACACCCTGCCACATAGAGCTGTCCTTGAATATGACACACGCAGCTGCTCCTGTTATTTCCATCGATGTTCTTGCAGAATCGAGGACAACTTGAAGTGACTTATCCAAATGGCTGCCTGATTGATTTTGTGCCGAAATTGTGGAGTATTTGAATAAAATGATTGAAATGGATAATAATAGATAATATGTTTTCAAATTCAATTCAATCGCATGCTTTTTGGCGTTTTCATGATTTTCCATAATTTTTATTTTATATTTTGAAAATTATTTATTTTGTAAAGCTCATTAAAAACAGCCTCCTTAAATTTCCCCGGCTGCTCAATTATCAAGCCGTGGGCACAATCTTCAAATTCTATGAATTTTTTATACGGTGCACTGATAAATTCATAATATTCTTTTGCGACTGATAGAGGGATTTGGTAATCTTTACTACCATGGATAAAAACGATCGGAACTTTGATAGAGGTAATTTCATCAAAAAGGTTAACAGTAGCTATTTCAGAATGCAAGTGGTGTAGTGAAAATTTTTCTCCTTTAGGATATTTCAACTTATCCCAAAAGCTATATAAAGGTGAACCAAGTACCGTTTTGATTAGCTTATTAAGTCCTTTTCGGTCTTTGTAAAAAGCCGCTCCGCCATAACAATTGACCCATTTTATTTTGGTAGATACTTGCTTTAGGGAGTACCTATTTTCTTCTGATGGCAGACCTATTTTCTTCAATTGCATGATTGCTTTTCGGTTTGGTTCAGCCATAGCTCGACCCATGAGCCACTCATAAGTTTGCTGTTCTTCCATAAGTGTATGCGATATTTGGGCGAGGGCAAAATAAGCATGGTAGTCTTGCGGATATTTTTTCACGGCTTTAATTCCAATCAAAGTACCCCATGAATGCCCCATAAGATAGATTTTATCGCGCTTGAACTTTTGTTTTAGAAAGCGGGTGACTTCATGGGTGTCTTCAATAAATTGGTCGATTGTCATGCTATGGCTCGGAATTTTCCGATAGTAGGATTTTCCGGCACCCCTTTGTTCCCAGCAAACAATGATAAAATCTTCCGCCAGGTTTTGATTGTACTTTTGCAGGAAAGGTGTTTCCGGAGTGCCGGGGCCTCCATGCAGAAATAATATAATTGGTTTATCACCATCTTCTCCCAAATAGTAAATCCATTGTTTAGTGTCATTAACAATGATGTATTCGGGCTTAATTGTGTTTGATTTATCCGAGCAGGATAATTGTAATGCTAGCTGTATAAAAACTAAGACCTTCATTTGAATAAGTTTAAAATTATATGTTACATCTATTAGGGCTTATGCATTCATGAAGACACACTAGTAATATTACCATTGGCACATATATGTACAAGCCCTTTACAACAAATTCACCAATTGAATGTGAACTCAGAATTTCTATTATGCCTAAACTTATATTAAAGGTCAGATGAAGTAGAATTATAAAAATAATAGAGCCTGCGGAATGATTATAAATCATTGACATCAAGATGCTTAAGAAAATTACATTAATTGAAAAAGCCCAGAAAGGTATTTTTGATTGAGGGGAATCTAAAAACCATAAAGGTGAGTGCCAAAGTGTCCAAATTATTCCTACAATTAAAGCACTTGCCATCCATCCATATTTCTCTTTAATTACGGGGTAGAGAAATGCCCTCCATCCTAGCTCTTCACCCAAAGGACCCATCATTAGGTTTATAAATATGAGAGGGAAAAGATAAGCTAACTTAAAATTTGACCATTCAATTTGGTTCCCATTCTTTATCTCAATTATCAGAAATACAGCCGTAACTGCCAAAGGAATAAACGCCAATAGCATCCACCATGAAAAATTCGGTAGAGAAAATGCTAATTGAATGCTAGAAATAAACTTTTTCTTAATTGCCCACATAACAATAGCTGAAATACTCGGACTCCAAATTGCAATGAGCCATATCGGTAAGCCTGTTGAAGATTCCGGAGTTTGAGATCCTGGTATCTTCAGCATCATAAGGAATGATATAGCTGAAATCAAAAATGTTAAAACCAAAAAACCGGATATTGATTTTTCAACTAAGTAGATTAGCATTTTTCTCATAATATTTACTTGTTTTTAATTCTATCTAAATCAAATGTGCATCCCATTTCTATTAAAAAACTATTGATAAAAGGCATACTGTCGTTATTGGGCAAGCGGTAAAAGATGTTTGGCTTTATGAAAACCCTTGCATTTAAATTGGTATGGATACTAAAATCATAACCACCCCCAATCACAAATCCTGCAAGGGCTGAATGAAACCATGGTCGTCCAATATTCACAATTTCTCCATTGTCATTTAGCCCATACTGTTCAAAGTCGTAAATGCTTCCCAAATAGCCCATGAAAAGTCCATACTCTAAATAAAAACCGGATTTAAACATTCGGATAAATGAGTTACCGACTCTTAGACCAAGGCTTGAATAAACATCTGCTTTCCTATTGGCAAGCATTGATAGGTAAGAATAATTTCTATGCTTTTCAGTCTGTAAGTGATTGATTTCCAAGCCCACTTGAAAGCCCAAATCATTAAGCCCCCAATAGCCTATAGATAAGCCATAGGGATTTTTTGTATTGCATTCAACAATGCTTTGTCCCAAATTATCATGTGGGGGAAAAGCAAAAATTATAAACAGTTGTATATTGTAAATGTGGTTCATATATTCAATTTTTAATGGCATAATCCAATAGTGCTTTTCCAATTATCGGGGAATGTGCCCAGCTTCGGTTGTTCAGCATCAGGTAGCCAATTTTATTTTCAATATCAACATATAATTCAGTAGAAACTCCTGCATCATCCCCTGTATGTCCCCAAAGCTTATAATCCCCTAATTCGCCTTTAAAAAAAAGCAATCCCTGATCACTTAAGTCCGGTCCAAAATTGTATATCGCTTGTGGTGGATTAGGTAATCGAAGGTCAGTACGATGCACTTCCATCATTAAATTCAGAGATGTTTGGTTGATTATAAATTCGCCATCTTGGGTCTCCCCACCATTAATGAGCATAAAGAGAAATTTAGCTAAATCATCGGCCGTGCTAATAAGGTGTCCTGAAGGATAATCGGGATAAGTCTTATGAGGGTATTTGGGTGTTTTTCTTGATGAACCTGCATATGGTATAGCAAGATTTTCCATAGACGTTTCATCATATCTCCATGTGGTATGATGCATCTCAAGTGGTATGAAAATATGAGCCTTGCAGTACTCATTAAAATCCATTCCAATTACTTCTTGGACAATAAGTGCTGCAAGTGATGTCCCTATATTTGAATATAGCCATTGTTCACCCGGCTTATGATTAGAATAATTGTGTATAGTAAAATACTTACCCTTAGTACTCAAATAGTTTTCCAGGAAAACATTCAATGGTAAAGGGAAATCCTGATTACTGTACACATTGAAGTTTTTAAATAGAAACCCGGCATCAATAATGGATGAGGAATGGGTGAGCAGCATTTTTAAGGTAATGGGCTCATTCGGAAATGATGGGTTATAAAGATAAAAGGGCAAATATTGATTCACATCTGACTGAAGTTCAACCAGCCCTGACTCTACCATTTGTATAATCGCAATAGAAACAATCAATTTTGATACGGAAGCAATTTGAATCCTGGTTTGAGAGGTAAAAGGTATTCCTGATTCAACATTGGCATATCCATATCCTTTTATAGATGCGAGCCCTTCTTCATTCACAGCAGCAACTGCCATTCCGGGGAGTTGCATCCTTTTGAATTCTGAAAGGATTACATTATCCAATTCGGATGATATAGATGTATCGATTCGTTCTAAATCATTGCTACATCCTAATAAGGCTATCATAACAGCAATGGAATAACTTTTAAAGCCCATGCAATATTTTCCTTTTCGAATCATCATTTGAAGACTTTTAGTGATACAAAATTCTCTCTGTTTTAATAAACCTCATTGTAAAAAACTGACATTTATATCCATTAGGCCTTAATTTCTATTTCAGTTTTTGTAAGTTTATATGATAAAGTAAGTCTGAAATGCAATTTTTGGAATCATATCCCAGCGGTCCCTTGGCCAACTATGTGAAGTCATTCTGGAGAATGTCTTGCAGCTTGCCCTGCAACCAAAAACTACTCACCAGAGACATTCCCAATGGTGATTTACATGTGCTTTTTAACCTCGGTACACCTTTTAAAAGTCAAAAGGAAGGCGTTCAGCATGAATTTACCGGTGGCATCATTAAGGGGCAGCAGACCAGCTTTTTACAAATGGTTCAATCGGATGGCTTTGATGGGTTTGGCATATCATTTTATCCCTGGGGACTCTCTCCTTTTATCAATTTGCCAACTAAGGAATTATACAACCTTACAGTAGATGTGAACGATGTATTTGACCCCACCTTGCCTGAAAGGCTGTATGGTTTGGCTTTCAAAGAACAACAGGCGCTGATCGAAAGCTTTTTAATAAAAAAGTTAAAGGATTATAGATCTAAGTCACCCTTGGTCGAATTTATCTCTGCCGATGTCATCCATAAAAAAGGGCAAGTGTCAATTTCATCATATAATGAAAAGCACAATATCAGTCAAAAGCATTTATCCAGGTGTTTTCATGAGTTGATAGGGCTGACCCCTAAAAAACTAGCAAAACTGTCACGGGTCAATGCAGTAATTGAAGATATCAATAAAAGTAATGATCCTGTTGATTGGATGGAATTGGTTTTGAAAAATCATTACCATGACCAGGCGCATATGATAAAGGAATTTAAACAGGTGGTTGGTTTGAGTCCTAATAAATTTATGAACACTGCTGATACACTCTACCACAGGTTTTCTGCACACCTTTTGACTTTGGGATGATAAACTCAATGCCATTCTAAATGTCAATTTTTTACAATTAATCTATTTTATACTCAATTACATTTGCCTTCACCAAAAATTGGAATTCGATGAGAGCAAAAGTAATTTATGTTTTAGCAGTATTCCTGATAGGAATTTATTCGTGTCAAAACTTAGCTATTCATCCGGATGAACAGCTTGATGAACATTTTTTTCTAAAAGTAGATAAGCAGAGTTTACCGATTAGGGTCTGCGGTAATTTAAGTGAAAACAAAATAATTGTCATACTTCATGGAGGCCCCTGTGCAAGCTCAATTATATACCGCAGGGATTATGTAAAAGAATTTACAGAAAAAAGGCTGGCCATTGCCTATTGGGGCCAACGCTATGCAGGCACATCACAGGGAAACGGGGGCAGTCATGACATTCGTGTATTTTCGGATGATTTAAAAAAAGTAATCCAAGTACTAAAAAGTAAATACGGACAAGAAGTACAAGTTTATTTGATGGCACATTCTTGGGGTGGCTTTGTTGCTCCTTTGTTTTTGACTGATGAAAGTAAGCAAGAGCTTGTTTCCGGCTGGATTCAAGCTGATGGCACCCATAATTACCAACTGAATGATTCGCTTACCCATCAAAAGCTACTTGAATTTGGCCACCGGGAAATCAGTTTGAATCGTAACAAGAAGAAGTGGCAAAAAATAGTGGATTTTTGTCAAAGTCATCATTTCAATGAAAGCTTTAAGGTCGCTCGCCAATTGGTCGCCTTTGCCCATGAGGCTGAAAGAATGCTCCCTGAGATTAATCAGCCCAACTTTCAGTTTTTCCTAACCTTTACGTCCAATAATGCATCTGCAAGTGCCCAATTGACCAACTTGATTATGTCAGAGAACATATTGCGCATTGACCAAAATGCCTATAAGATTCCTATCAGTGAAAATTTACATAAAATCGAAATCCCTTGCCTGATGCTTTGGGGAGAATATGATATTATTTGTCCTACAGGATTGATGGAGGATATCATTAGAAATATGGCGCATGCCGATATCAGTCATCGTGTGTTTGAGAACTCAGGACATAGCCCGATGTTTAGTGAGGCTGAAGCCTTTTGGAATGAAGTAGTCGATTGGGTAATTCGAAATTAGAAAAACAGTTGATATTTGAAAAAAATCGTCATCATATTGCTCAATTGCATTTTGTCATTTGGCTCAAACGCACAAACTACAGAGCCAAAGAATGAGCTACGCATAAAATCTTCTGTGATGGGCAGTGTTATATACCCAGGTTTCAGGCTTGGGACTGAAAAAGTATATCAATACAAATACCCGGAAATGACTAAAAAATGGGCCTATATGGAAAAATCCATCGGCTTAAACACGGGTATGTACCATCATAAAACTTTTCATACAAATTATTTCATCACTGCCGAATGGCAATCTCGAAAGTTTTACCCTAATGGCCTTTTTATTGATAGTTCCCTTGGATTTGGAGGTAGCAGGACGATATTGGATGGAAATGTTTACATAGTTTCAGATGATGGTCATGTATCACAAAAGGAATGTCAAACTTATAATTATGGCTTAATCACTCTCGGTGGAAGCATTGGTTATACGTTTTGCTATAATAATAAAATTCAAGCCATGACTTTTCTAAAGCCCAGCATTCTTTTTATGTTTCCTTATAACTCCTTAGCCTTTTTAAGGCCTGTGGTAGAATTAGGATTTGCTGTTGATCTCTTTTGAAAAAATATCGGATGCCAAAATATATTGACATTGAGGATCAATGAATGTTGTGAAGTATTTTATTTATTGAGGACTGCAAAGTAAGTGCCTTGGGGTCAATGATTGCTAAAAGCATCTGCTAGGGACTCATTAGGCTTCGGATTTTCAATCTTAATACTTTCTTAAATGCACTGGAATTTGGAGATTTAAATATATACTCTTCTATGAAACGAAAATTTAAACTTAGTAAAAAATATTTTACAGATGGTGCGCTGATTGTTTTCAGTGTTCTTTTTGCTCTTTTCATCAGCAAGGTGACAGAGAACATCAAAGTAGAAAACGAGAAAAAGGAAGCATTAGAAAAGATTCGGATGGAAATTCGGGGGAACTTGCAAGTTGTAGATGTATGGGTCAACAAGCATTCGGAGATTCTGGAAAGACTCACACAATTATCAGAAGGGAAAAAGGATAGTTTGAGGATTAAGCTTTTGGAGTTTAATTATCTTAATACCTATGTTTTATTTAATGGACAAAGTCTTTTACATGATATAATATCACAAAATGCATGGGAAACTTCTAAAGCTTCAGGTATAATCCGTGAGTTTGATTTTGACACAGCGCAGAAACTTACTAAAGTATATAGTTTGCAAGAAACGATCATGGATAAGACCATTACTAATTTGACTAATAGGTTGACAGCAACTGAAACCCATGATATGAAAAAGTTTGATTTAAATTTACTTGGTCTTCAATTTTTGATGATGGAATTAGTGGGGCAGGAATTGCTTCTTAGGGAGTTATATCAGGGAATTCTATAAAACAAATCCTGAAGATAATAGTAGAAAATAAAATTTAGACAGGTTAATATCTTCATTTGTTGTACATTCTGTCAGTGTTTTGTCAAAAAAAAGGCTTCCTGGTATTTTGAGAATTGACTTGTGGGTAGGGAAAAACCAAACCCGCCTTCGGACGGGTAGGTGTGACATTTTTGGGTTGGCTATTTCAGCATGGAACACAACCGTTTCATATATGAGCAATGCAAAAATTATAGTGGTATTCTGTTCAATGGTGGTTTTGTTTTCCTGCGTACAGAAAAAAGAATTCTTTCAGGAAGGGGACATCCTTTTTCAGGATGGGGATTGCGGGGATTTTTGTGATGCCATCAGAAAGGTCACCGAAGGATATGAGGGGATGGATTTCTCACATAATGGCCTATTGAGAAAAGAGAACGGAAGTTGGTATGTGCTGGAGGCTATAGGCAAAGGAGTCAGCAAAACTCCGATAGATGAGTTTCTATATCGGCATGTGGATGAACAGGGAAATCCAAAAGTAATGGTTGGAAGGTTGAAGCCGGAATTCAGGCCATTGATTCCCGCAGCTTTACAGGAAGCAGAAAAACACCTGGGCAAACCTTATGACCATGCTTTTGATTTTGACAACGATTCCTTTTATTGCTCAGAACTGATACACTTTGCTTTTAAAGCTGCCAATAATGGCAATGATATTTTTACACCAAAACCTATGAAATACAATGATCCTGAAACGGGTATGCTATTTTCGATTTGGGAAAAGTATTTTAGTGAGTTAGAGATTCCTGTCCCTGAAGGAGAATTGGGATTGAATCCTGGTGGGATGTCTTTGGATCCCGTGTTGGAGATGATTGAGATTCAATATTCTTCAGACAATATCGAAAGGTAGTTTTCAGGATTGACCAAAGTGAAAGTGGAATCCGGATAAGCATCCTGAAATCCCAATGGAAAATTGCTCCTTCTCTTTGGGTTCCACTTAGCTTCATAGGTATGAATAATACCACCCCGTTCTTCCAACCAATCCAATTCCTTACCTGTAGTAGTCCTCCAAAAAAACACGTTGGCATTAATTCCACTGTAATGTAAATGCTTCATCCTTTCGCTGATGATAAAATTCTCCCACAAAGCTCCCACATCACTTCTTAATGAAACTCCATTGAAATTATTGATCAATGCGTTGCGTACACCATTGTCCCAAAAATAGATTTTACGGCCTCTTTTGATCTCCCTCCTCAAATTCCTGCTAAAGGAATTCAATTTGAAAATCACATAACTTTTCTCCAAAAGGTCTATGTACTTTTCGGCAGTTTCTTTGTCTATCCCTATGGTATTTCCAAGTTCATTGAATGTCACTTCAGACCCAACCTGAAGGGCCAACGCCATCAGCAGTTTTTGAAGTATTACAGGTTTTCTTACTTGGTCTAATGTCAAAATATCCTTATAAAGATAACTGCTGGTAAGTTCCCTTAAAATTTCTTCTGCATCTGAGGGGTTGTTTATGACTTCGGGGTAAAAGCCATATACCAAACGATTTTCCAGTAACCGTTTTTCTTCCCGTAAAGATGTGTGATGGCTCAGTTCCTCGGTAGAAAGGGGAAATAACCTCAACTCCCTTTTTCTTCCCGTCAAAGGTTCATTGATTGTATTTGCCAATTCAAGTGAAGAAGAACCCGATGCGATTATCTGGACTTGGGGAAAATTATCTGCCAATAATTTCAAAGTCAGCCCAATGTTTTTAACCCGTTGGGCTTCATCTATCATTACTAAGGTATATGAACCTACAAGGCTTTTTAATGAACTTAATGTAGCATCTTCAAGGTCAATTCGGTCATCGGGATTATCACAGTTAAGCCATAATGCTTCTTTATTCAAAGAAGCTGCCAATTGCCGCATCAGTGTGGTTTTGCCAACCTGCCTTGGCCCTGAGATAAGCAGGATTTTACCTTGATACAGCTTTTTTGTGATTAATTTTTCTACCTCTCGGACAATCATATCATTTTACTTTTCACAAAAATATGATATTTCTCGATTACGATCGAGAAAATACATGTTTATTTTCGATTACAATCGAGATAATACATGTAATCTTTCGATTACGATCGAGATAACTCATGCAATTCTTCGATTACATTCGAGATAATACATAATATTTCTCGATTACGATCGAGATAATACATGTAATTTCTCGATTAGGGGCTTTTTAAGATTAAATTATAGATTTTAATGTAGCCAAGTTTAATGACTACTTCTTGGCCATTTCCAAGGCTTTTGTAGTTGTATAATACTTGACAATCATATTCGGAACTTCCCAATCGGGCATGCTTCCGCTCTCGAAGTATTCCAAAAATTGCTCTGTCACTTGGGCAAAGTGGGCTTCATGTCCGACATGGTAGCGATCTGGAATTTGGACTTTATATTCTCCTTCAGATAATTTTTCAAGTCCAAGTCCGGGATATTTTTCTTGAAGCCTAACCGTTAGAGCCTTCTTCAAAGCTTCATGCTGATCACCCAAAAGCTGCACATATAAAGTGGGAATATAATTTTCCTTCTCCCCTTGCCGGATAATCAGGTTTGCCTTTGTTCCGCGCATCATGCTGTAATGGGTATCCCCTGCACCCTCAGGAGCCTGAAAATTCCAGATGACGCTTACTTTTGCATGCTTCCCTTTTAAGGTATAATTCATTTCACCATTGCAATATACCTGCAGCACATTATCATTGATATCTTTATTAAGGAATTCCGGGAATCCGGTTTTACCGGTAACTGTTTTGAATTGCTCCAGTGACAAAGGGGTTACCCATCTTTTCGCAGCAATCATTTTGACATCAGTTGTATCAAGCACCATTTCAGGAAAGGCCTCCCATTGGATCAAATCAACCAAATGGGTAGTCACATCCACGATGCCTTCTCCCGCTACTTCCACATCAAAAAACCAGTTAGGTCTAACCAATGGTTGCCCTGATACATATTTGAAAAAATGATGGACACTTTCTTTGGTGATGGCAGGATTCTCAGGAGAACCATCTTCCAACTCACCAAAAACCTCAGGGATCATTGAAAGTTCTTTTTGCAATATGGAAGAGATTTCAAAACGCTCTGTCATGATATCGTATAGCAGCAAGTCCTTTTGTGAAGCTTCTTCAAATGTTTTCTGTAATTTCCTAAAACCTTCCTGATTGATCACCAAGGGTTTATCGGCATAGACATGGATACCATTGGAAATGGCAGCGCTGATATAATCAATTTTCCGGTCATTTTTTCCGGCCACCACCATTACATTTCCCGGTTTTCTGGAAATCATCTCTTCCAGAAAGTTGTCTCCTTTTACCAGTTCCAACTTCCAGGCAGTAGGGGATTCGTCCCGCATGTTATAGCCATTGATTCTTTTCAGATAATCCTCCAGTTCATCCCCTTCAGGAGCAAACACATAAACTGTTGAATCCACTTGGGGGTACATGGTTTTGTGGATCATTCCTGCATGAAAATGCCCAGGATCAAGGCTCATGACAGTGACTTTCTCTTCAGGACTTTCTGACATTTTGTTCTTATTTGGGCTGGTGCAAAACTGAAAAATCAATAAAATTCCCAACCCAATCAATAGGCTTTTTTGAAATTTTTTCTGTTCAAACTTTGACATAATCTGTACCGTATGGGGCTCTTTGAGATCTGCTGAGATGGGTATTGGCTTCGGGGTTATTTACAAATTCCTCTTTTACCGGATCCCATTCCAATTTCCTTCCCAATTTCATGGCAATATGACTGACCAAACAAACGGAGCAGTTTCGGTGTCCTATTTCCACAGGAGAGATGGGTTCTTTTCCGGATTGGATACAATCCAACCAATTGCCATGGTGTTCTTTGCTAACATAAAGATGGATTTCATTCTCACCTATTTTTGATTGGAGGATTTTTGGATCAGATGCGTCCAATGCTTTGGAATTGTTCCCCTGTGCCACGGGGTCACTTGAAGAGGCGACATAGTTTCCTCTTGATACCCAAATCCATCCGTCAGATCCTTCGTATCGGATTCCATTTGGATAGCCGCCACTGGTTAGCATGACAATGCCATTGTCATATTCTGCCTTTACCATAAAGTCCCCATGGACATTCCAAAGGCCGGATCTAGGGAATTCGGCAACTGCTTCGACATATCTTGGGCCTGTCAGGTCGGTATCCATTCCCCATGCGGCAGAATCAAAATGATGCTGTCCCCATCCTGTAATCATACCTGCTCCATAGTTTTCATGCCTCAACCAACCGGGGCGGCCATAATCATTTTGTGGATGTACTCCAATCTCTGTGTAAGGAACCTCGGGAGTCGACCCCAACCACATATCAAAATTAAGATTAGATGGAACGGGCATGGAAGGAGCTTCAGGGCCGGAAGGGTCACCGGGAAGTCCGATCCGAACTGTGTGTAACTTTCCAATCCTTCCATTTCTGACCAATTCAGCAGCTACCCTAAACTGCTCGCTGGATCGCTGTTGGGTTCCCAATTGTAGAATCACCCCCGCTTTGTTAACAGCTTCTACCAATTGCCGCCCTTCTTTGATGGTCAATGAAGTGGGCTTTTGGAGGTAAATGTGTTTACCGGCCAAAGCAGCCTCCATGGCAGGCTGAGAATGCCAATGGTCGGGCGTACTAATGATGACTGCATCAATATCTTTATCGGCAAGCATATCATGGTAATCTGCATATTGCTTGACATTCAGATAAGGCGTACCTATTTTTTTGGTATAATAATTCTCTACCAACTCCTTCCCTTCTTTCATCCGCTTGCTGTCCACATCGGAAACTGCCACAATGCGGGATACATCGTGTTGCCAAGTTCCGGGCAGGTCATGGTCTCTGGCAATACGGCCACAGCCGATCTGTCCGATATTGATTTTATTGCTGGGGGCATTTTTCCCAAAAACAGAAGCCGGAACAATTGTCGGGAAGCCTAGGATAGTTGTTGCCATGGTGGTGGTTTTTATAAAATTTCTTCTTTTCATAAGATTTTTCAGATTTGATAATGGGTTATTTTTTAGCAAATTCTTTCCAATATTTATCGGCTTCCTTTGCAGTCAATACTCCGTCGAATACGATCATTCGGTATTTAAGGGTATATTTTTTCTTGGGAAGAATCTCCCATGATTCGTGTCTGATGGGGCAGAATTCAATAAAGACATTTCCTTTTCCCTGGTTGGAATCTTCAGGCCAAACCCGCATAGGTTCGGGATGGGATCTGTTGTCAGGATGGCTGAGAAATAAAATCCCGCTTCTTCCTGATGCAGCTTCGCTCACCCCCTCGACTATCACCCATTTGGCAAAGCTTCCATCTGCTGCCTTTCTGTCCAACCCTTCTGAGGTAAGCACAGTACTGTTGGTTTGGTCCCAAATTTCAGTTGCCCTGAAGCCGATTCCGCCTCCATATCTGTAAGCATCCAACATGACACTTGAGGATAATGGCGTTGAAATGGTGGTGGTGTAATCTACCAGATAAAGTTTCTTTTTTTTATTCCAAAGTCTGATGCTCAGGTCTTCTTCCAAAGCGAGTTGTGGCCCCGATGGAGCCAGAAGATCCATGTGATTTTGTCTGACTACTATTTCAGCAAAATCCTTGTTGGTTTTCTTAGAGATAAGTTTTTCAAAGTCCACACGGCCTTTTCCATCCCCTAAATTCCAGAAATCCACTTCCCTTCCTTCAATGGTGGTTTTGGTCCAGGGTCCCCAAATCCCATAATGATGGTAATGATCCGGTGGTTGGATTCTTGTCAGCTCTTGCCCGGAAGGAGAATTTAGGGGATGGATAAAACCGGATTTGCTGAAATATGCTTTGACACCATCCGGGACTTTTGCCACAGCAGTCTGATAGGTTAGTAGAAGTTGGTTTCCGGATTTGAAATCAAAACCTGTAGATGTTTCTTCCATACTGATTTTCTGCGGGAAGGCCATTACCGGCAAAAATAGCAGAAACAAGCTTTGGAAGAAAAGTCTTTTTAATATCATCGGTTTTTAGGTTATTGTGTAAAAGGTTTGAACAATTTATAAAAATCCCAATAAACTCACATGAAAACCAGCGCTTTTATATCATTGGAAAAAAAGTTACTATTTCTTACAGTTCTTTTGTTCTATAGCTTCACACTCAAATCCCAAAGTCTTCCTGAAGTAAAACTGGACGATTCATGGATTGAAAAAATCCATGCATTAGCCCCTGAGAGTCCTTCTTTTCCCATCACCAAAAAGAAGAATATCTTGGTTTTTTCCCTTCATACCGGTTTTAACCATTGGGTGATTCCCCATACTGAAGAAATGCTGAAAATAATCTCTGATAAAAGCGGTGCCTTTCAGGTTACCGGAAGCAAGGACATCAGCATGTTTGAAGCTAAAAATCTCAAAAAATTTGATGCGGTAGTTTTGAATAACAACTGCTCCAAGCCTGACCATAGGAATCTTTTCTGGGATAAACTCCGCGCTGAGTCGGATGCCGACAGTGCCAAGTTAATGAAAAAGGCTTTAGATATGGAAAAGAACCTGATTGAATATGTGGAGAAAGGCGGAGGGTTGATGGTGGTCCATGGAGCTGTGACGACTCAAAACAAATCCAGGGCTTTTAGTCGTTTGGTAGGTGCAAGTTTTGACTACCATCCACCCCAACAACCCATTCAGGTCAGATTGGTTGATGCGGCCCATCCTCTAGTACAATCATTCCCCAAAGAAGGATTCAATCATGTGGATGAACCCTATTTTTACAGCAATGCCTATGCTGACCTGGATTTCAGACCATTGCTATATTTCAACAATGCCGAAATCACCAAACAAAGAGAAAAGGAAAAAAAATCAGAAGGGAAAACCTACGTGGCGTGGATCCGATCACAGGGAAAAGGAAAAGTCATGTATTGTTCTCCTTCCCACAACGCCCAGAGTTTTGAAAACCCCGACCTCTTGGCCTTTTATCTAAATGGGCTTCAATATGTTGTAGGGGATGTGGAATGTGATGATAGTCCGATAGCCCGCTAACCTTTGAGGTCTTTTTCAGACCTCGAAGGTTTTAATTCTAGAAAAAGTATCAAAGTTCTCATTGAAGTGTACTTTTACCCTCAAAACCTTCGATACGCCGCGGCGCATCAAAGGTCAGGACTTGCAACCTTTGAGGTCTTTTTCAGACCTCGAAGGTTTTAATTCTAGTAAAATTATCAAAGTTCTAAATGAAGCGTACTTCTACCTTCAAGACCTTCGATACGCCGCGGCGTATCAAAGGTCGGGTCTAACCCTTAAAAGGCAACTGATAAATCCGCTCACCTGTCAATTTATACATGGCGTTACACAAGGCTGGAATAAAGGGAGGGACGGGAGGTTCACCGACACCGGTTGGTTTTTCCATACTTTCTATTATATGAACATGGATTTTTTTAGGGGATTGGGGCATCCTGATGATCTGGTAGCTTTCAAAATTATTTTGTTGAACCTTACCGTTTTCTAGTGTAATTGCAGAAGTCATGGCCAAGCTTGTGGCAAATTGCGCCCCGCCCTCAAATTGGGATTTGATACGGTCTGTATTTACACCTATGCCACAATCCACAGCATAATGAACATTTGGGATAATGATCTGACCGTTGCTTCCTTTTGTAACTTCTACTATACAGGCCACATAGGTGAGGAAACTTTTCTGTACTGCAAATCCAACCGCCTTTCCATCTGAAACAAATTTTTTCCAATCGGCTTCCTGGGTAACTTTTTCAATCACTCCTTTCAGCCTTTGGGTATTCCAAGGAAATTTCTCCAAAGGCTCACCGTAATTTCCAAAATCGCCTTTGATTTCATCTGCAAACTCCAGGTTTTTGTTTTCTGCCAATATGCTCAAAATAAAGTCCACAGGATCCATACCTTTAGCTTCTGCTATTTCATCCAACATACAATTGGTGGCAAAAGCATGGTGGATATTACTGACCGACCTAAGCCAACCGATTCTGGTATGTGCTTTGGACTCATGTGTTTCGATACGGATATTAGGCACTTCAAAAGGAAAATCAATACAGCCCAAACCCAATTCCCCGTCAGAAGGATGAAGTTCTGTCCCACTTGCTGTGGCACCTATAGCAGGGAATACCGTATGGTGGTTCCAACCGGAGAAACCCCCATTTTTATCCAAGGTAGCTCTGATTCTCTGGGCGCTTTGGGCATGGTAAAAATCATGTTGCAGGTCATCATCTCTAGTCCATTGAACCCTAACCGGAGATTTGGCTGCTTTGGAAAGCAAGGCTGCCTCCACTACAAAATCAGGCTTGGATTTTCTTCCAAAACCTCCGCCCAATAAAGTTACATTCACTTTTACATTCTCTACATTCAATTCCAGGGCAGTTGCTACTGCCTGCCTTGCCCATTGTGGATGCTGGGTCGGGGCCCAGATTTCACATGTTCCATCTTCCCGGAAATCTGCAATTGCCGTTGGTGGTTCCAAAGTAGCATGTGCGTAAAAGGGAGCCAAATAAGTCCTTTCGATAACCTGACCTGCCCCTTTTCTCGCCGAATTGAAATCCCCTCTTTCTCTTCTGACCTGTCCATTTTCTGTAGTACTTTTCAGCATTTCATCCAATTGCTTTTTCGAACTGTACTGCTGATTTTCTCCCAAATCCCATTCGATCTCCAATGCATCTCTGCCTTTGATGGCAGACCAAGTATTATCGGCTATCACAGCAATACCTTCCAAAGGTTTGTCCAATCCGGGGGGAATTCCGGCTCCTTCAATTTTGTAGACCATATTCACTCCCGGAACCGCCAATGCTTTCTCATCATTGTAGGAGATGACTTTTGCCCCGACAACAGGACTTCTTCTTACTACGGCAACCTGCATATTGGGAAGGTCAACATCGGCACCGAAAATGGCTTTTCCTGTAGCGATGTCCTTGTTGTCATAAATGGCAATGTCCTTTCCGATGAGTTTGTAACTGGAAAATTCTTTTAAGGTAATGCTAGACTCATCTGGTATTTCTTTGTCTTTTAAACCCTCCACCAAATCCCCGAAATTGATTGTCTTTCCTCCGGAAGAAAGCACCTGCCCATTCTCGGCACGGCATTCTGAGGCATCTATTCCCCATTTATCTGCGGCTGCAGCAATAAGCATATGCCTTGCTGTGGCACCGGCTTTGCGCATGGGTTCGTAGAACATCCGGACAGAATAGGAACCATCGGTATTCTGGTCACCGTATTTTTCCTCATTTCCTTCGGCCTGCACTATTTTTACTTTACTCCAGTCCGCACCCAATTCATCTGCCAAAATCATTGGGAGGGAGGTGCGGATACCGGTGCCCATTTCAGACCTATGGGCGATGAGGGTTATCTGATTGTCAGAATCTATACTGATGTACACATTGGGGGCAAAAGTCACCGATTCCCCTTTGGGACCACTGCATTGGAAGTTGACTCCCAAGAGGAGCCCACCTGATGCCAGTGAACTGATTTTCAGGAATTCTCTCCTGGAAGGGATAAATACCTTGCTTTTATTTTCTGTTTCTTTGTTTTTGAGGAATGGGAATTTGGGCATCATGGCTATATGTTGTCTTGGTCAATTGAAAAATTAAGATTTGGAGGCGGTGATGATGGCATCTTTGATCCGGTTGTAGGTACCGCAACGACAAAGATTTCCGGCCATGGCATTTTCTATTTCTGCTTCAGAAGGAGTGGGGTTACTTTTGAGCAGTGCAGCAGCATTCATTATTTGACCGGTTTGACAATAACCGCATTGGGGAACAATATGCTCCACCCAAGCTTGCTGCAAAGGGTGGTCTCCATTTTGGGAAAGACCTTCAATGGTAGTAATGTTTTGATCGCCAATTGAGGAGATGGGTAGGGTGCAGGATCTTGTGGCTTCATCACCGACCAAAACCGTACAAGTGCCACATAATGACTGTCCGCAACCGTATTTTGTACCTTTCAAGGACAACAGGTCTCTCAGAACCCAAAGTAATGGCATGTCTTCAGCGGCGGTAATTTCTTGTTTTTTTCCGTTTACGGTTATTGTGTATTTTTCCATTTTCCAATTTAACCTTTTATTGAGTGATGTAATTATTTGTTACAGGGAGTAATTTGCCGATTTTTTAAATTTATAAAAAAATATGAAAATGGCATCGTAAAGAAACTTATTGAAATACAAAAGGTTGGTATTGACTATGGTTGGTTACAAATACTTTTTGAAAACATTGCAAAATGTCTTTAACCACATAAAGCAGAAGATCTAAATGGGGTTTAGTACAGAATGAAATTTTAAAAAGAGAACATGTATGATCAGGAAACTTTTTAAGTGGCAAATCAACATATTCGATATTTTGGATGAGCATTGGGAAAGTCCCCCTGTGTCCAAAGTGATCAGTAATATTGTTGTAGGTTTTTTTGTGGCCGGGCTTTTTGTAGGGCTATTGTCATATTTAAATATCCTAGATTTGGGGGAGAGTTTTACGGCATTTTTTGCTATTGAATTGGCTTTTAATGTACTGCTATTATTTGAGGTTTTGGGATTGATTTTCCTGATCCCAAAATCTGTTGCGGATTCTGTGGGTAAGCAGTTTGAGATTATTTCTCTTTTGTTGTTGAGAGATGCATTTAAGGAATTTGGTCATTATTTGGGTGAACTGACTTGGGATGTGGGGTTTTTATATGAGCTCCTACCTATTGTGTCCGATGCCTTTGGAGCGATTTTGATTTTTCTGATCACGGGTTTGTTTTATCGTGCACAGAGACATATCCGTATTACCAAAAGTTATGAAGAGCAAAAGGGTTTCGTTGCCATCAAAAAATTGATTTCCATTTACCTTACCGTTTCATTTATAGGCTTAGGTATTTTTGATATCATTTCTGCTTATCAGACCCATGAGTTTATTTACAGTATCAAACTGTTTTATACCTTACTGATATTCACAGATGTGTTCATTCTACTTTTCTCTTTGAGATATACCAGCAAATATTATAACCTTTTCCGTTATTCTTCATTTGCACTGGCAACCATATTTCTTAGACTTACATTGAGTGCCCCTCCTTACTATAATGTGTTATTGGCGGTGATTGCCGGATTGATGGTGCTGGGAGTGACATTTATATATAATAAGTTATTGTCCAAACTTCCGAAACCGTTGGAAGTCCCCCCTGATGTGCAAAAGGAATATTAAAAAAATAACTTCCTGATTTATAGGATTGATAATGATTGCAGTGGGTGGAATGTTATAATTTTTAGTGAATGCATTTGGAATAAATGGCACAACCTGCTAAGTTTGCGACACGTTAAACAAAAGGGGTTGGCAAATCAAATAACATTCCTCCTTATCTCAGTTGATTGAGTCCCGTAGATACGGGATTAATCATGGGGTCAAAAGAGACAAAGTAAAATAATATTCCTCCTTAGCTCAGTTGGTTAGAGCACATGACTGTTAATCATGGGGTCCTAGGTTCAAGCCCTAGAGGGGGAGCAAAAGCCTCAGAGAAATCTGGGTTTTTTTTCGTTTATATTAATTGACACCTCACCAAATCGGGAGATCTTTACATTTTTTAAGCGAAAAAATTCCAGCAAAATTGTTTTCTATTAGTGAACTTTATGTTATCTTTCGATGTGTTCAATATCATTATCCGCAAAACCCTATTGGAATACGCTGACAAGTATCCCCAAGCTGCATCCGCTCTTTTTGAGTGGTATCACGAAATCCAAAGATCTGATTTCAGGAGTTTTAATGAACTCAAAATGGTATATGGAAATGCAAGTTTGGTTGGGGATGACCGGGTTGTTTTCAATATCATGGGAAACCATTACCGATTGGCGGTCAGATTTATTTTTGATTTCAGAGTGGTACAAATCAAATGGTTTGGAACCCATAAAGAATATGATAAAATAGATGTTAACACAGTGGCCTATAAAAAGAGATAACATGGAACTTAACGTAATTAAATCCGAGCAACAATACGAACAATACCTCGATTGGGTAGATGAGATGTTTGACCAGGGAATAAAACCTGATTCCCCTCAAGGTAAAAAGGTAGAGGTCTGCTTGGTTCTGATAAAGGATTATGAGGACAAAAATTTCCCCATTCCCTTTCCGGACCCAATTGATGCCATTAAAGTGAAAATGGAGGAATTAGGCTTGAAAAACAAAGACCTCATCGGTAAAGTTGGGAGTAAAAGTTATGTGTCCATGATTCTGAACCGCAAAAAGCCGCTTACCCTGGATTTGGCCAGATTATTCCACAAAGAACTAAATATCCCTGCGGATATACTGCTTTCTTGAACTAAAGTTTTTTCGATTAATAAAGCACAACAAGTCAAAATCCCCTGTTTTTTGGGACTTTTATCAATGGGATTTCGGAGGCGGCTTAGGGTGGAGTGGTGTTGGGTCTGTCAGTGCTTTTAATAAACTGAATAAGGCCGTCAGATTTTTTTCACTTGTTTGCATTTGCGGTTAACTTAAAAGTGATTGCAGATTCCGTGTAGCGGAGCATCGTTTAAGCCTATGATTGGTTGGAAAAATGAATATCAACTTGTTTTCACTTTTATTTTTTCATGATAATTGTAAGTAATACTATTAATTATCATGATATTTGTAAGTAAATACTTAAATATGTTTCTGAGAAAGCAAGTTTTAGAAGGTTCCGGCAATGAAAGTCTTTTCCTATGGGGAGCTCGTCAAACAGGTAAAAGTACATTGTTAAAAAGCCTTTTTCCTGATGCCCTTTGGTTTGACCTATTATTATCTGATACATTTTTGAGGTATAAATCCGACCCTCAGCAGTTTCGACAAGCTGTTTTAGCAAGCAAGCAGGATGTTTCAGTAGTAGTTGATGAAATTCAGAAAATCCCTGAATTGTTGGATGAAATCCATTGGTTGATGGTGAATCATTCAGTTAAATTCATTTTAAGTGGGTCAAGTCCTAGAAAAATAATTAGGTCTGGGCATAACCTTTTAGGGGGAAGAGCCCTCAGGTATGAATTGTACCCACTCATTCAATCTGAAATTCCTGAATTTGACCTATTAAGAGCTTTAAATAACGGATTGTTACCAAGGTATTATCTGGCAGAAAATCCGAAGAAATTGATAGAAGCTTACATTGGGAATTATCTCAGAGATGAAATTGTGGCAGAAGCAAAGATTAGAAACATCAATGCTTTTTCACAATTTTTGGAGGCTGCAGCATTTTCAAATGGGGAAATGGTAAATTATTCCAATATTGCCTCTGAATGTGGTGTAAGCCATATCACTGTAAAGGAATACTTTCAAATCTTACAGGATACTTTAATCGGTCGCTTTGTTCTTTCATTCCAGAAAAAACCAAAACGAAGGGTTATTCTGGCTCCCAAGTTTTATTATTTTGATATTGGGATTGCCAATAAACTTTTAAAAAGAGGGAGAATTGAAGGCGGAAGCGAGTCTTTTGGTCATGCATTTGAGCATTTCATTTACCATGAACTTTATGCACACAGTAAATATTCTGAGAAAGACTATGCTATTTCATATTGGAGAACAACTTCGCAATTAGAAGTGGATTTTATATTAGGGGATCATGAAGTAGCCATTGAGGTCAAAGGAACATCCAATGTTCAGTTACGGCACCTAAAAGGATTAAAAAGCTTCGCAGAAGAATATAAGGTTAAAAGGCTGATCGTTGTGAGTGATGATCCTTTGGAGCGAAAAATCGGTGAAATTTCAGTTATTCCCTGGAAGCAATTTCTGGAACAGCTTTGGAACGATGAGATTTTATAAAAAAGAAGGGTAAATCCAAGAAAGATTTGAGAACAGAGCAATATCCCCATATCATATAGTTGGACATATTTCCTACATTGGTCTTTTCCTTCTACCATTCCAATCAGCCATCGGATATTGAAAGATTTTTTACCGACCTTTTACCCAAAACTTTGTTTCGTTTGTTTCGTTCAGTATCTTCACAGAACAAGACCAAATATTCGTTATCATGGCCACAACCATCAAAAAAACAATGGCAAAAGATCAGAAAGATGCCAGACAATCGGTGGAAGTTTTAAAAAGAATCACTGGGGGTACAAAGCAAGATGCCGTTGTTTTTCAGGTAGAAGGGACATCCATTTCAGTCCCAAGAAAGGCGATATTGATTCTGGAAAAAGTATTGGATGAAATGGCGGATGGAAGGAATGTTGAAATCGCTTCCTTTTCTAAGGAATTGACCACTCAGGAAGCAGCTGATTTTCTGAAAGTTTCTCGCCCACATTTGGTCAAACTTTTGGAAACTGGAAAGATTCCCTATAAAAAGGTTGGACCACGACGTAGGGTTCTTCTTGAAGATGTCAAAAAATATGACTCATTACTCCGGGAAACAAGGAATAGTGCATTGGATAAACTTGTTAGGGAAGCGCAGGAAATGGGCTTGGGTTATTAATCAGAAAGTTAAGTAAGATGAGAAATCCTGAACTGGTGATGAACTTCCGCTAAAGAAAATATAATTATTTGTTATACTTTTCGTAATTATTTACGTAAATTCGCACTAACAGTACACGCCACGCTACCCACTTGAACAGCGTCCCAGGGCGTGTCTTTTGCTTTTTAGGGGCTTTCACAGTATTTTGTGTGATAATATGTTTGAAAAGAAACCCACCACCATAGAAGAACAAATCGCTTTACTCAAAAGCCGAGGGCTTGAGATTTCTTCAGATTCGGAAGCCACCCACTTTCTAGCCCACATCAGCTACTACCGTCTTGGGGAATATTGGTACTCTATGCAGTCTGACAAAGAAAACCATGTATTTAAACCCAACAGCAATTTCGAAGATGTGATAGCACTTTACAGTTTTGATAGAGAGCTTAGACTTCTGATCTTCGACACGATCGAAAAAATAGAAATCAGCCTTAGGACTAAACTGACATACCACCTCTCTCACGAGTACGATCCTTGGTGGTTTCAGAATTTTGAACATTTTACAGATAGTCGTGCTTTGGTCAAAACTTTAGCAAGTATAGAGGAAGAACTAAGTAGGAGTAAGGATCCAGTTTTGAAAAACCA
>NZ_JBGTCA010000029.1:0-31491 GCF_041749095.1 Aquiflexum sp.
TGAGGGCATGAATCATGATGGTAAATTTCTGGAGGCTTTCAAAAAACATGTCCCGGAATACTCGGCCCAATATTGCTGGGAATTGTGGAAAGAAGTTCCTTTCAATTTTTACATTACCCGAACCCGTCAGACCAAATTAGGTGACTTCAGGTACCGGCGTGACAGAAGGGTACAAACCATTACCATCAACCACGACCTGAACCGTTTTCAGTTTTTGATTACCTATATCCATGAGGTTGCCCATTTCAGGGCCTTTGAAAAATTTGGTCTAAATATCAAACCACATGGTGCAGAATGGAAAGCAACTTTTAGAATTCTTTTATCTCCTCTTCTCAATGAGTCGGTATTTCCAAAAGATATCCTGATACCCTTGAAAAGACACATGGCCAACCCAAAAGCCAGTTCAGGTGCAGACCTATTTCTAAGCAAAGCTGTCAAACATTATGATGAAAACAAGAAATCTGATGTTTCCTTATTGGCTGATATAATCCCGGGAGAAGTTTTTGAACTTCAAGGCCGAAAATTCCAAAAAGAAGTCACCAGAAGAACCAGGGTTTTGTGCCATGAGATCAAAACCGGAAAAAAATACCTGATCTCCGCACATGCAGAGGTGAAGAAGGTTTAAAGGGGGAAGACTGGATTTTTATAGTGCGGGATGCAAGTTAGGTAAATTCCTTGGTTTTGGTTGACAGATGTCCGATGTCCGATGACCGATGTTGGGTGAAGTGTAGCTAAAGGGCTTTTTGCGCTGAATGTAGGGTAATTCCAGAACTCCAAAGTAAATGGAAAACTCATTAACAGTAAAATAATGTCAAAGCTGTTTAATATAGGCATTACTTACTTCCGAAATCCGTTATCAAACAAATTTCATACCTAATACTTCTTCCTTCATCCTTATTCCCTCACCCTTCATCTGTTCCCAAATATTAAATCTAAATTCTAAAATCTACAATCTACCCTCATCCTTCATCCCTCATCCTTCATCCCTTTCACTCCTTCTCCTCCCCAATCTGATTTTGCTCCCCGGCAAAGTCTTTGGGTTGTGGTAGGTCGGTCAGGTGGTTGATGCCAAAATATTCCATGAATTTTTCGCTTGTCCCATAAAGAATGGGCCTTCCAACACTATCGGATTTCCCTTTGATTAGGACAAGTTCTTTTTCCAGTAATTTCTGAATGGAATAATCACAACTGACACCCCTGATATGTTCCACCTCTGTTTTGGTAACAGGCTGTTTGTAGGCGATAATGGAAAGTGTCTCCAATTGGGCAGTAGAAAGTCTTTTGTTTGATTGGTGCTTTAACAAAATGGAAACACTGACCTGATATGCAGGTTTGGTCAAAAACTGATATCCCCCGCCCAAATGGTCCAAGGCGAAAGAATATTCCTCATCTTGGTATTTTTCCTGAAGAGATACGATAGCCTCAAGAATATGCTCTTTGGGCACCTCAGACTCAAACATCTCCGTCAGGCATTTTTGAATTTCTTCAATGCCCAACGGAGATGGGGAACAAAATATCAGTGCCTCGATATGCTTGTGTAAAAAGTCCAATTTATTTTTTGGCCAATTTGGCTTCAATAGAATGCATGGTATGTGGAACTGCTCTTAAGCGCTCCTTAGCAATCAATTTTCCTGTATCTACACAGACACCATAAGTGCCGTTTTTGATTCTGACAAGGGCATTTTCAAGATTGATGATGAATTTCTGCTGTCTTGCGGCAAGCTGACTCATACTTTCCCTTTCCAAAGTATCGGCTCCATCTTCCAGTAATTTTGCTGTAGAGGCCGTAAATTCTGTTCCACTGTCATTCCTTTTACTAAGGGTTTGCTTGAGTGAACTCAATTCCTCTTTTGCCGAACCTAATTTCTTTAAAATGATTTCCTCAAACTCCTTCAACTCTTCAGGAGAATAGGCTGTTTTTCCTTCTTGACTCATAGCTTTTTCTTTAAAGTGGTTAATTCCAATCAGAATATTGGGTCGATTGAAAAGTCCCCTAAAATACGCTTACCTTTTTAAAATCAAAAATAAAAAAACCGTCTCAGACGGTTTTTAATTGGGAGCAAGATTTTGTAATCTCTTTTCCAGCAACTTTTCGTCTGTAGATAAGCGATATCTTATACTTAGATACCTTTGAATGACCTTCAAGGTTTTTCCTTTTTCAATAAAATAAGTTTTCAATGCTTCGGTGATAATGTCTGGTTTCATAAGTCCGGTAATTTGAGGTCATAACAATTTACTGATTTTTTCCGAAATCCATCATGTACGATTAGAATTTTGTACCAACAACAACCGTTTTTTTAATTTGTTTTACATTTCCCTGAAGGTCAAAAATTTCAACCCAAACAACATAGTATCCGGATCTCACTTTTTTGCCTCCTGTATCTGTACCGTCCCAAATGTAGAAGCCCTCATTTCCCCAAATGGCATTTTGACACAATTCCCTGATCAACAATCCGTTGACACTGTAAATTCGAATGGTACCTGCCATTCCTGATTGGTCCATTTTGTACTTGATACTTGTATAAGGTTGTTCACCCGCGGCATCAGGGACAAAGACTTCAGGAAAAACTTCAATCCCAAAACCTTTGAATCCATCGTGAATCTGTGAATTCCGATATCCCGGTGTTGCAAAACCTTCAGAAGCGGAAGCGGAGTACCAGTTGTTTGGGTCCTCGACTGAAACTTGAGGGGAAATCCGTTCTAATGAAACTCCTTTTGTCTCCCTCAAAAGCCTATGGTGCATCTTATCATTATAGCTGAATATTTCCGATATGGTCTCATCAGGATTTAAAAACACCACATTTCCCAATGAAATCGGATAACTCGGAAGTGAGGAGTATTCAATAAACTTATCTTCCTTTCCTTTGGGATATTCAGCCTTCAATTTTTCTTTGTTGGTAGTAAATACCCAAAATGAAAAAGGTGCTATCACAAAATCATCATTGAAAAGAACCCTCCTGTTTGCCACCTCTCCGTCTGCATTGAGATTTGCCAGCTTCCAGTCTTTTAGGTTGATATAACCGGAAGATGCATTATAAATCTCCACAAATTTGGGTGAACCGGTTCTTGGGTTGAATAACACTTCATTGATTACTACATCCTCTAGTTTAGCTTCCGATGGAATTACAAAAAATACCTGACTATTTTCATCCAATAGGTTTCCGACACAATCCCGCAGCCCTTTAATTGCAACTTTATAATAAATATCAGGATTCAGAACTTGTTCAAATTCAAGGATAAGATCTGTTGAATTTTCACCAAGACCTACATGTACCAAATTGAGGGAGGGCTGAAATTCCCATTGAAGATTTTGAATATTGGCGCTGAGGGTTTTGGAAAAAGTCAGGACAACACGGCTCTCCCCTATAATTTGCGATTTAACAAAAACCGGTGCTGTTTTATCAGGAGTTTCTTCAAAAACTGAATTAACAGCACCGGGAGTACCTCTTTTCGGGTCAGAGGAAGGCCGGAGATTGTTCAATAAATTACATTTCACAAAGGGATTTACGATTTCAAGACTGTACCCTCCAGAAGCAATGCTGCTTGACCCATAACTTGCCGTATTATAATCTAAGCTGTCAATCACAAGATTTTCTGCATCCAAGAGCTTTACTTTATCAGCGGAGTTGAGCAGAGTTGGCCAATTCGTCAAACCCATCACCTGTCCGTAAGAAGTAAATTGATTCGCTTGATTTCTTGGTGCAAGAATGATGTAACGGTTTGGCTCCAAAACCCCTGAAAGAATTGTGGCCACTCTCCTCGAATTTGCCAATTGAAGTCCTCCAAGATAAATCGGCTGAGTACCGGCATTAAAAAGCTCCACATATTCCACGTTGGGAAGACTGTTCCCAGCCCTGGGTGCAGGCATAACCTCATTGATTACAATTTCTTTGAAGGTCAATTTACCTGGATCCGAAAAACTAAAGGTAAAAACCAAGTTGTTTGCGACATTCCCGTTCAGGTCCGAAATCCCATCAATGGCCAAAGTATATTCTTTCCTATTTTCAAATTTAAATTCCCATTCCAAAATCAATTGATTGGGATTGGGTTGTATCAAAACTGAAATTGGCTGCGTACCATTGATTTGGTAAGCAGAGGGGATTACTGCAAAAACAGGATCCAATGGTTCCGAAAAAACTACAAGGATTTTTTCTCTGTTCACAGGGAAAACATTGACAATTTCCGGTGGGGTATTATCCCAAACAAAATCCCGCTTTGATCCCGGAATCACATAACCTCGGATATTTTTTCTGACACCCATCTCCAAGCTGAAAATTTGCCCCTCAGAAAAAGCCCTATTACTTTCCAATTGGATGATATTAGGTTTCGGAAAACTGATCGAAAAATTATATTCGGGATTATCCTCCACATTTAACCCGGCAACATCCACGGAATTCAAATCTAAGTTTTCTTCATGAACAATTACAAGTTCGGTTTCTGATTCCAAATAAACGGTCTCCACAAAATCACGATAAATGAAAGACTTCCTTTGGATTCCGTTCATTAATTTCCCCTGAAGATTTTGGACATTGTTGACTTCAATGGCCACTTTTTCTCCCAATATCAACTCTCTTCCCAAATTCAGAAAGACTGTATATCCATTTTCGGAGAGTTCAATACCGGATGGAGGTATACCATTAATCATGAAATGGGAGGATTGCGAAACAGAGGCCGGAAGAAATAGCTGGGAGAAACTGATCGAAAGCCGATCAGGAGATGTGACAAGAACCTCCCCGATTTTGATCTCCGAATTGTCAATCTCATATTCAATTTCATCTGTCATTCGACCATCCAATTCCTGCATCCCCTCCAGATTCATCCAAATCTTTTCATCTAGGATCATTGAGGATGACACTACCAGAAATGATGTATCAGTGTGGAAAATCAGTTCTTCAATAGAATACTTCCCAAGAGTTACTTGAGATACTGAAGGTTCCAAAACTTTTCTGTCCAAAACCACCTCAACCGTATATGGATCCAACAACGCTGCACTTTTCACCTGAATCGGGTCAACGAGTTGGTCACCATTGAAAACCCCGAAATCATCCATAAAAAACCTTGCTGCAGACCCGGTCCCCGGCCCATATTTAACCTCAATTTTCAACACCATTGTTTCCAATTCATGGAATTGATCTGGAATTCCAATCTCAAAAAGACGATATTCTGTATTTCGATTGGGAAAACTGCTATCAGTCCCGACCTGAATTTTTGACTCGAAACCTTGAAAATCTGTCGAAAATGAGACTTCTACGATGGCAGGTCTGTTCCCCGTTCCGTTTTGTCTGGTTTTAGCAAAAAAAATGATTTTTGGATCAATCAAGTCTAAGGTAGAAATCCTGACAAAAATCTCTCCATTGAAAGAACTGATGGGTTGGACACCCAAGGCCTTTGAGCCATTTCGACCTTCCCCAGAGGCCTGGAATATCCTCGCAGCGGTATTTCTCAGCTCATTTGCTGACCAATTTGTTAAAAATTCTTCAGGATGATTGACAATATCAAAGCTGCTTTCAAAATCCTGAACCTGGGCAAAAACTTTGTTTCGGTCTAAAAAACAACCTAGTAGAGTTAAAGCAAGCAAAACCCCCACAAAAAACTTAGGCTTCATATACCTAAATATAAATAATCAGTCTTACTTCAGGTCTAAAATAAACGGATAACTTATTTTTCTTCCATTTCTTTCAAAAAACTCCACATTTTTTTGAAAAAAAAGCAATTATCATTTGACTCTATATCATTTTTGGGAATTCTTCCCTTACCTTTGCGCTTCATTTATCAAAACTCCTAATCACAAAAAAATGAAACTAGCCGTTGTAGGAGCTACCGGATTGGTAGGCTCAGAAATCCTAGAGGTGCTGGATGAGCACCAATTTCCATTTGACGAATTGCTACTTGTAGCCAGTGAAAGATCGGCTGGTAAAAAGATGACCTACAAGGGCAAGGAGTACACGGTAATTGGATTGAAACAGGCTGTTTCTGAGAAGCCGGACGTTGCGATTTTTTCTGCCGGCGGAGGTACTTCCCTGGAATGGGCACCACAGTTTGCTGCGGTGGGTACCATAGTTATCGACAACTCCTCGGCATGGAGAATGGATCCCACCAAAAAACTGGTGGTTCCTGAAATCAACGCAAAAGACCTGAGAATAGATGACCGCATCATTGCCAATCCAAACTGCTCGACAATTCAGATGGTTTTGGCTTTGAACCCCTTGCGATTGAAATATGGTATCAAAAGAATAGTGGTATCTACCTATCAGTCTGTCACCGGAACAGGTAAAGCTGCCGTCGACCAAATGATGGCCGAGCGTGCCGGACAACCTGCCGAGATGGTATATCCCCATAAAATTGACCTGAATGTATTGCCACATATAGATGTCTTCCAACCTAATGGATATACCAAGGAAGAAATGAAGATGATCTTGGAAACCAAAAAAATCTTTGGCGACGATAGCGTACAGGTCACGGCCACTACTGTCAGAATCCCAACCATGGGAGGGCATTCTGAATCAGTAAACGTGGAGTTTCACAATGATTTTGATCTTGAAGAGGTACGGGAAATCTTATCAAATACCCCAGGTATCATTGTTCAGGACGATCCTGCAAACAACATTTATCCTATGCCATTGACTTCACATAAAAAGGACGAAGTATTTGTTGGAAGGCTGAGAAGGGATGAATCCCAGCCAAACACCCTGAACATGTGGATCGTGGCTGATAACCTGAGAAAAGGTGCCGCCACCAATGCCGTTCAGATTGCGGAATATCTGATGGAACACAGCATGGCTTAAGAATATTGTTATAGTCATGCCATGACTGGGGGTGAAATTCATGCCATGACTCAAAGTCATGGCATGAATAATTCTAAGTCATGTCTTGAATAAATAATCATGAATTAATGCCTCTTTCAACCTATATAGCATCACTAAAACAATTTGTGCAGGACCACCTTACGGAGGATCCTGCACAATTGCTTTTTGCCCATTCCGGAAAAACTGATTTTGACTTAAAGGCGGCTGTGCAGCAGATTCAGGCGAGACAAAAAACAAGACAAAAGCTCCCCTCTTGGGCTGCCCATCCTGATCTGATTTTTCCACCTAGCCTCTCCCTCGAACAAGCCTCTTCCGAAGAAACTGCTAGATTTAAGTCCAAGATTCTTCCAAAAGGAAAAACCATGATTGACCTGACAGGGGGATTTGGAGTGGATACTTTTTATCTGGCTGAGAAATTCGAAAAAGCAATCTATTGTGAAAGAAATCCTGAGCTATCAGCTATAGTCGAGTACAACTTTAACCTCCTTCAACCAGATAAATTTGAATTCTATCAAGGCGATTCTCTGGAATACCTTTCTAAATCCAACTTAACTTTTGATCTGATATTTGTAGATCCTGCCAGAAGGGGAAATCATAACCAAAAGTTATACAAACTCGCTGACTGCGAACCTGATATTGTCAGCCATTGGGTGCTGTTGAAATCCAAAGGCGAATCCATTTTGGTCAAAGCCTCACCCATGCTGGACATCAAGCAGGCAATCGCAGAAATCTCGGATATCCAACAAGTATGGGTGGTTTCTGTAAAAAATGAAGTCAAGGAGATATTGCTTTTTTGGGAAAAAGGGAATGTAAGTAATGAAAGGATTATCCATGCGGTCGATTTGCAGTCAGGTGGTCCAAATGAATTTTCATTTACCTATAAAGAAGAGGAATCAAGCGAAAGCATTTTTGGGGAAGTCTCGAAATACCTGATCGAACCCTATTCCCCAATTTTGAAAGCCGGTGCTTTCCGAAGTTTTGGAAAAAGGTTTGGATTAAAAAAACTGCATCCCAATTCACATTTATATACCAGAAATAATTTGCCCGATGGAATCCCTGGAAGAATTTTCGAAGTAATCCAAGAAATCAACAACCTCAAGAAAGAACTGAAACAACTCTTCCCAATAGGAAAAGTCAATGTCATAACCAGGAATTACGCCTTATCGGCAGATGAGTTTAAGAAAAAATACAGGCTGAAGGATGGTGGGGACAGTTTTTTGATTGGGACGAAGGTTGGGGAGAAGTTTGTTACTCTTTATTGTAGATTGGTTTAATCTCGTTTAGAAAGTCAGTATACTGGCGCCGTTGTCAGTGTCTCCACTGACAACCCTCTTTTTTTAATCACACCCCCGTTTTCATCCAAACTCGAAATGAAGTGAATGAAGGTATTATGTTTGAAAAGTAGGCATAAGCTATATTTCATATATTAAGGGTAGTATTCAACTCTAACCTTTAAATATAAAAGCTTATGCCACGGACTAAAATTAGTAAGGATTCATTTAAGGGACAATCAATCTATGTAGGAATTGATTGTCACCATAAAAGTTGGAAAGTCACATTGCTGACCGATAAATTGGAGTTAAAAACTATGAGCAGAGACCCTGATGTCAATTCTTTGGCTGACTATCTGAAGAACAATTATCCTGGAGCCGAGTATAAAGTCGTTTATGAATCGGGTTTCAATGGATTTACAGTTTGCCGGAAATTCAGGGATCTCGGAATTGATTGCCAGGTTGTCCATGCAATGGACGTTCCTACGAGTCATAAGGACAGACAGCAGAAATCTGATAAATCAGACAGCAGGAAGCTGGCCCAACTGCTTCGCTCAAACGGTTTTGAGGGGATTGATGTCCCACCACCGCATATTGAAGTGGACAGGAAGATTCTAAGGCAGCATTATACGCTCACAAAAATGCTGACAGCTGAAAAAAACAGGGTTAAAGCAGTTCTTTTTCAGTTCGGTATTGAAATCCCAGGTCGTTTTGCCAGCAGCCAATCAAGATCATGGTCAAGGATTTACATTGAATGGCTGAGAGCTGTTCCCGGTCTGGATCCCAAAGAACAGCTCACCATTGACAACCATCTTGATACCGGCCTGTTGCTCCGAAAGCAGTTACTGAAGGTGACCAGGCAGATCAGAGATCTTTCAAAGGAAGATAACTATAAAGAAGATTACAGAAATTTATCTTCAATACCAGGGATCGGCACCTTGGGGGCTATGCGGATATTGCTGCAGATTTACAACATTGAAAGGTTTAAGACTATGGACGAACTTTGCAGCTATATAGGGTTGATGCCCAAAATGTATGGTTCCGGCGAAAGGACGGTAACAGGCGAATTGACAAAAAGGGGAAGGAAAGACATAAAAGTAACTCTAGTTGAGGCTTCTTGGGTAGCCGTCAGAAAAGACCCCGCCCTTACCTTAAGGTTTAATAAACTGATATTAAGGATGAACAAGAACAAAGCCATCATCAGGATAGCCAAAAATCTGCTAAACAGAATTAAGCACATGCTGACCCATAAAATTGAATATGAATTAGGAATAGTAGTATAACCTGTAAAACAAAAGGCCTAAAAATGCCAGAACCTTGAAAAATCTGGAGGGGGAATAAACGTAAGTGAGTGTCTGCAGCACCTGAAAGGGAAGACTGTTCAGTGAAGGCTACGTCCCCATCCTCTTTAAAATGAAAGATACACTGCGGCGGACTATACGTTTGACCGTTAATAGGGGACTGATTGAAGAGGTTTAATAAAAGGTAGTTTTGCCGATTAAGGAGCAGGAGAGATCTGACTGATTCTTTTTCCCATAAACACAAAAATAGTTTTAGCTGCCCTTTTGTCAAGGCTAAAATGCACTCCGTTTCACTGCGGCCTTGACAAAAGACCTGCCAAAACTTGGGTTGCATTTAAGAGAAAAAGAATCAGAATGGAAAAATTATGTGAAATTTTAGCTGAATCACTTGTTTTTCAACATAGGAGACACTCACTTTGGCGTTGAATTTTGTTTTATCGAGTCTAGATAATCACTATACCCATCTATATTTTTTAAAGGTAATATTTTTATTACTTTTAAAGAGATGAAAAAGCCAAAAATAAGTATCAAAGTAATTAAAGAAGACTTGGGATATAGTGCGATTGCCCAAGTTGGAGAAAAATTAATCGCCACACAAGGCGATTCATTTGATGAATTAAAGGAAATGGTATTGGATGTGGTTAACCTTTCTTTTGAGGAGGAGGGTATAAGTTATGGTATAGGGGAAATAAATTTTGAATTCGATTTTGAAAGTATTTTTGATTTCTATAAGGTAATCAATGCCAAAGCCCTATCAGAAAGAATCGGCATGAATCAAAGTTTGTTGGCTCAATACATCAAAGGAATCAAAAAGCCATCTGCTAGCCAAACCAAAAGAATCCTTGAAGGAGTACATCAGATAGGGAAAGAACTGAGTGAGGTCAGGTTTTTGATTTCTTAACCCACTGGCAGCATACAAATCTTATGTCTTTGGATTTTCGTACATTTATCCAACACAAATTCTAGCAAGAATGGAACGTATCATTTTGGAAGTAGATGACAAAGTAGCCAAGGCTTGGAGAGCTGCATCCACTAAAAAGAAAAAAGAAATCAGCATTGCCGTTGAAGCCCAAGTTAGCAAACAGTTGATGAAAGACAGCGTGGAAGATTATATCCAATTTTTGGAAGAGTTGCGGGAAAGGATGGCTGAACGCGGATTGACTCAAGAAATATTGGATGACATCCTGAAAAATGACTGAGGTGTTCTTCGTCTTTGATACCAATGCTCTTATAAGTGCACATCTTCTTGGTAAATCTGTGAGTGCTGAAGCCTTAAATAGAGCTTTAAAGAGAGGAAGTTTGGTGTTTTCAGATAGAACATTAAGCGAGTTTGCGGAAGTTTTATATCGGGCAAAGTTGGACAGATATTTTGTTGAAGGTGAAAGAGAAAAAATCCTAAATATTATTACCTACAAAAGCAAAATTATCAAGCCTTCAGCTAAGGTTAAAGTTTGCCGGGATCCGAAAGACGATATGTTTCTGGAACTTGCCTTGTCAGCAAATGCCGCATGTATTATCTCCGGAGATCCACATTTGCTGGAAATGCATCCTTTTCGTGGCATTCCCATAATGAATGCCGCAGATTTTCTAAATAATTTTTGACACACTCGCCAAAAATATTCTTTTATGTTACATTCGGCTTTCAAAACAAATCAAACCTTGATGTTGAACAGAGACACTCAAGTTGGCACAGAATAAACCAACTAGTCAATCTTCAACCCTCATATCAATGACTCTTCGTTCCGTATTTCTGGATTTAAAGATTCCCATGCCATTTGTAATATTGTTAAAGACAAGGACAGGTTGGGATAGAAAATCGCCTCGGTTGAACTGCTGCAGATCTCCTGTATTATAATACGTATAATAAGACTCAGAGAAATCAGTACAGGTTCATAACCGACATAGCTAAATACCAAATCGACTTCTTTCTCAAAAAGTGAATAACTAAAAAATCCGTAATTATTGGTAACGGCGCCTTTTTAGTTTTTCTTGTCAAAAACATTGACCCCTATCAAGGTCTCGCCATTGTCCGCATCCTTGACAGTTCCGCTGACAGTAACTTTTTGGGCCAAAGAAATAAAGCATACGCCGTAAGAAAAGCAAAACAGTATAATACTTTTCATAGAATTAATTAGTTGAATCGGCGGCAAAATTAATTTTTTAATTTTAATTCCAATGTTAAAATTTCAAAAATTGATAAGAAATAATTTTGCCTTAATCTGGCTTTTCATTTGGTATAATCATAAATGAAATTCCGGGAGAAAAAAGTGAGAGAAAACTCTCAATTTCAGGATATAAACTTAGTGTTGGAAAAAGTGAAAAGTGAAACTAAGCCAATATGAATCTACCAGCTAATAATCTGAATTTCGGGCAACAAATCAAAATGGTGGTCTCGTGTCACCAAGGGCAATTCGTGTTCTAAAGCCAATGACCCAATCCAAATATCATTTTCCGGGATAGGTGTTCCCTTTGTTTTAAGATACTTTTTCAATCGCCCGTAAATCAAAGCTGTTTGGTCACTAGTGTTCAGAATTGAGGAGATTTCTAGAAATTTATCGATGAAACCCATCTGATGATGGCTTCTCCCTGAGTTTTCCGCACCAAAGTATAATTCTCCCAGAGCGAAGATTGGAAGATAAACAATATTCGCTTTATCTATCTCTTTTGCAATTTCCTGCTTCCCCCTAAAAAGGTCAATAACAATATTGTTGTCCAATAGCAAAGAATTATTTCCAGTCTTCATCATTGATATTTTCGCAACCGGATTCTATTGTTTTTTCTAAAGTCTCTGCTTCTTCTTTATCCAATACTCCTAACAGTTCAAATGCAGAAGGTTTTTTCGTTGGTTCTGATTTTTTATTATCCAAAACTGAGGTCAACAAATTGATAACTTTCTCATCTTTGATAAAAATAAGTTTCTCAATCAATTTTAATTTTTTCGCTTGGATATCCATAATCTCATAAGTTATCTTCGAATATCGGAAAAATTGTGTTTACTGTCAAATATGAAACCTAGTGGCAAAAAAAGCGAGTGAGACACTCACTCTGGCATTTGGTTTAAAAACTCCTTAAACTCCCCAAAATCATTCCCCATAGACATAGATTGTTTTTCACCCTTCATAAACTCCTTTAACCTATCAGGAATCGGTAGGTCAATGCCCAAGGTCTTATCGACTACAGATTTGAATTTGGCAGGATGGGCGGTTTCCAGGAATATGCCGAGGTATTCTCCAGGATTCATTTTCATAAAATTTCTCAATCCCAAATAACCAACCGCTCCATGAGGATCCAGAATGTAGCCTGAGGCATCTTTGATTTTAACCATGGCATTTCTTGTATCCTGATCTTCAAAGTAAAAACCCTTTACTTTTTGGCGGAACAATTTTTTATCATTGCCATACAGTGCCAAGAGCCTATAAAAGTTACTTGGATTTCCCACGTCCATGCTGTTGCTGATGGTGCCGATAGAAGGTTTGGACGCAAAGGGGCCGCCTTCAAGATAATCCGGAACCACCTTATTGATATTGGTGGATGCAATAAATTGGGAGATGGGCAAGCCCATTCTTTCAGCTAAGATACCTGCCCCGAGGTTACCGAAATTACCACTGGGAACAGAAACCGCTATTTTCTTATCCGATTTTGGAAGTCGTGATATGGCATAGAAATAATAAAGGCATTGAGGAATCCATCTGGCAACATTAATGGAATTGGCGGAGGTCAACAACATCTTATCATTGAGTTCCTTGTCCAAAAATGCCTGCTTCACCAATGTCTGACAATCATCAAAAACCCCATCCACTTCCACTGATATCACATTTTCACCCAAAGTGGTAAATTGCTTTTCCTGCAATTCGCTGACCTTTCCTTTGGGATAAAGAACGATGACTTCCACACCATCCACTTTGAAAAATCCATTCGCCACTGCACTGCCGGTATCCCCTGAGGTGGCAACCAGGACCCGCACTTTCCTACTTTCCCCCTCCATCAATATCGACATCAATTTGGAACAAAACCTCGCCCCAAAATCCTTAAAAGCCAAAGTAGGACCATGGAATAATTCGAGACTATAAATTCCATCTTCTACCTGAACCAATGGTGCATCAAATGCCAAGGTATGGTCCACCAATTCCCTGATTTGTTCATTGCTCAATTCTTCACTGAAAAGCTTCCCAATCACCTCATACCCTATTTCCTTAAATGTCATTTCAGGCAACTTATCAAAAAACGCCTTAGGCATCACCGGAATTTCAACAGGCATGTACAACCCCTGATCCGGGGCAAGTCCTTTGACCACAGCTTCTTTGAGGCTGACAATGTGCGTTGGGTTATTGGTGCTATAGAAGTTCATAGGGGGTTGGTTTACATTGTAAAATTGAAAAATTTTAAAATTTTTAAATTGGAAAATTATCTGTTTATTTATTCGTTAGTTTTAATTTCTTGTGTTCCTGAGTTTCCAACATTTTGAAAACGTACAGAAAATGGTAATGACATCTGGTTACCCCTACCTACGGCAGGCAGGCGTCATCCCGAGTGATCAACATTTTTGAAATGTTCATAAAAGGTAATATCATTTAGGATATATCATTCTGGCCTCGGCAAGCTTGGCCACCGGGGTCGTCTTGATGGGAGGTGGTAATTAACATTTTGGAAATGCTCAGAATATATAATGACATCAAGACGGGCAGCAGACCTCTCCTGTCGTCGAGGTGACAAGGCAAAGTCCTATTATATATTCGAATGCTATTTGTAGTTCTAACCATCAATTTCAAAATCTGTCATTGGAAGGCACTAGGGATCTCAAGAGATTCTATGTATGTTTATTCTATCATTTACTGATCCTCGTGAGACCCTTCTCCCGATAGCCATCGGGATCAGGGTGACGACGGCTGATCAGCATGACGGCTTCTCCGATTTGTTGAATTGGTATAATCGGGGCCAGCTTTGATTCTTGTTTCTTGGCTCTTGTTTCTTGGCTCTTGGTTCTTGACTCTTGTCTCTAAAATCTCGCTTCTCGTTTCTCGCTTCTTGTGTCTTATGTCTTGCGTCTTGTGTCTCAAAACTCACATCTCACATCTCACATCTATTCCAAAACAAACGCTCCCCTATTATTCACCTCCGAAACATACACGTCCGCACCTAGGCCGATGGTGTGGAAGACTTCTTTGGCTTTTTCGCCGGCTTCAAGTGCTATTTCTCCATTTGGGGAAAGGACGAATATGGTTGGTCCGGAACCTGATATCCCGGAACCCAAAGCACCAATGGATTTGATAGCATCTCTCAATTCATAGAAGCCCGGTATCAACAATGCACGGGAAGGTTCGGCAATGACATCTTTCAATGACCTGCTGATCAAGCCAAAATCACCGGTATATAATCCTGCAATAAATCCTGCGATATTTCCGGATTGGACCGTTGACTCCTTTAATGAAATCTGTTTTCTCAGGACACTTCTGGAATCAGATGTTCTCAGTTCAATATGCGGATGTACCAAGGTACAATAGATTCCTTTGGGGACAGGTAATTTGACAATATCCAAAGGCTCATATCCTCTAATCAGCACAAACCCACCTAAAATCGATGGAGCCACATTGTCGGCATGTGCAGACCCGCAGGCAATTCTCTCTGCCTCCATGGCAAAAGGAACCAATTCCTCTTTGGTAAATGGATCGCCCAACAGTATATTGGCTGCTACCAAAGCCGCAGCCGCACTTGCGGCAGAGGAACCCATCCCTGAACCCAACGCCAATCCTTTTTCCAAATAAATATCAAGCCCTTGTGAAGATCTCAATCGATCCAATAAAGCCTGAATGGCTACCGAACAGGTGTTTTTTTCTGTTTCCAATGGCAGCTTCCCTCCATCACCTGTAATTCCGGTTACGCAAAGTCTGTGTTGTTCATTGAATGAAACGGTGACTTTATCCCCCATGCCATCTATGGCAAAACCGAGGATATCAAAGCCACATGAAACATTGGCGACAGTAGCGGGAGCAAAAGCTGTGATGGATCGTGACATTATCTGGAAATATTACCAATTCGTATCACATCAGCAAAAACACCTGCAGCAGTTACATCTGCTCCGGCACCGGGGCCACGGATGATCATTGGATAATCATGATAACGCTCAGTGGTAAACAAGATCATGTTATCAGAGCCTTTAAGGGTATAAAATGGATGACTGCTATCTAGGGAGTTCAGACCAACTTTCGCTTTTCCGTTTTCCAGTGTTGCCATAAACCTGAGTTTTTCTCCTTTGGCTTTGGCTTCTTCCAAGAGACGGGCAAATTCTTCATCATGGGATTTGAGCTTTTCCAAAAACTCCTCCACATTTTTTATATTCACACAATCCTCAGGAACCATACTTTGAATAGAGATATCATCAAAATGTAAATCCTGCTCCGCTTCCCTTCCCAAAATCAATATTTTCCTTCCCACATCCATCCCGCTTAGATCATCTCTAGGATCCGGTTCAGTATAACCTTTTTCTTTGGCTATTCTGACCACTTCACTGAAAGGGGCTCCTTTTTCCAGTTCACTGAAGATATAATTCATGGACCCGCTAAGAACCGCTTCGATTCTTAGCACCTTATCCCCGCTCAGCATCAAATCCTGAAGGGTACTGATGACAGGAAGTCCTGCGGCCACATTTGTTTCATATAGGAATTTCACCCCCCGTTTGTACGCCAGTTTTTTCAATGCCTTGTAATTTTCAAGAGAACTGGAGTTGGCTTTTTTGTTTGGGGTAACTATGGCAATTTTGGCTTCGAGCACATGTTCATAAATCTCCGCCAATTCCTGACTTGCAGTACAATCCACAAATACAGTATTCGAAAAATTCATTTCATCCATTTGGGAAATGAATTTTTTAAGATCCATAGGTTTGGCCCCTTTAGCGTCTTCAGGTGCTGGGCAATTGTGTAAATCAAAACCATCTTCATGAAATGCCATAAATCTTGAATTGGCAATCCCGTGGATCTGAATGTCCAAGTCATTTTCTGTTTGCAATTTTTTCCTTTGTCGGGCTATCATTTTGATCAATGCCTTTCCTATCAGCCCAACACCTACTAAAAACACGTGCAAAACCTTATTTTCCGAAAGGAAAAAAGCTTCATGAAGTGCATTAAGTGCTTTCTGCAAATCAGCTTGCGAAACCACAACCGAAATATTCAATTCTGAACTTCCTTGTGCAATCGCATAGACGTTTACATTGTTTCGTCCCAAAGCTTGGAACATCCTGCCACTTGCTCCGGGATTATGTTTCATGTTTTCACCGACGGCTGCTACCACTGCCATGTTGGAAACCACCACCACCGGATCCATTTCGGCATTTTTGATTTCATAGATAAATTCTTTTTCTATGGCTTCTTTGGCCAAAGGCATCTCTAGGGTTTTGATCGCCACACAGATGCTGTGTTCAGAAGATGCCTGGGAAATCAGTACAACATTGATTCCTGCATCTGCCAATGCTCCAAATATCCTCCTGCTTAGCCCAACCACCTCAATCAAACCGGTACCTTCAATATTCAGCAGGGAGATACCTGACATGGAAGAAATCCCTTTGATCAGTTTGCCGCTCGGAGCATCGTTGTTGATCAGGGTACCGGGATGATCGGGCGCAAAAGTGTTTTTGATATAAATAGGTACACCTTTCCGCATTGCCGGCTGCATGGTGGCAGGGAAAATAACTTTGGCACCAAAATGCGACAACTCCATTGCCTCACTGTATGTGAGTTGGGGGATGGTAAAAGCCGAATAGACCAATCTTGGATCGGAAGTCATCACACCTGAAACATCCGTCCAAATCTCCAGACTTTCGGCATTGAGTGCAGAGGCAAAGATGGCTGCTGTATAATCTGACCCGCTTCTCCCCAATGTGGTGGTTTCGCCCTTTTCGGTGGAAGCTATAAATCCTGTAATGACTTTGAGTCCTTCGTGTTGATGGAAATAATCCTGGATCAGGTCATTGGTGACCGGGAAATCCACCTTGGCATTGCCATATCTATTGTTGGTGCGGATAACTTCTCTGGCATCTAAATAATGGGCAGGCAAACCCTCAACCTTTAATGCCTCGGCAAGAATAAAGGCAGAAAGTCTTTCCCCAAAGCTCCCTACATAATCCAAAGTCTTTAGCGAACATTCCTTGATCAAATATATTCCATGAAACAAATCTTCCAACTCATTGAAACGCACCTTCACGTAGGTCAGCACAGTGGATTGTTGCTGGATTGGAATCATTTTTCTAACTAAATCATAATGCCTGTCTTCAAGAACTTTGATTTCCTCAACATAGGTTTTATCACCTTCTTTGGCTTTATGGGCACTTTGGAGCAAAACTTCCGTGACTCCCCCCCAATGCTGAAAATACGACTGCAATTTCTTCTTGCTGGAATTGGTTTTTCAAAATCTGGAAAACCTTTTGGATATTTTCCTGATTTGCTACTGATGATCCTCCGAATTTTAAGATTTTCATAAAAGTTGACGTTTCTTTTTGGGGTATATAATATTTTTCATCGATCCGAACAGGACCTTATGGTAAAGGGGTCTATATGTGGGTAGAAGACGGGAATTAACCCGTAATGGTGGTAGAAAAAAAAGTGGTATCGGACATACCCATGGCACAGCTTTCTGCAGCGGTTGTGCTGGAGAAGTTTCTAATAATAGTGTCATTGGCTGTGAAAAACATAGTCTGTTTTTTTGATGGAACAATCTTAAGGACAATTTCCCGAAAAGCAAAAATGTTTTTGTTGTTTTTTCAAGATTAGCATCTATTTATTATCAATAAATCAAATGAGTTGATGAAATCTTAGTACTTTATCAATAACAATCATAATATCCTACTTCCTCAACCTACTCCAAACCTTAGTCGTGAATCTTGGTCTGTCTTCCATCACATTGACATCATCTTCGCTTACTCCTCTCACACTTTCAATGGTGTAAAATGCCTTGTCATTGATCGTTTTTACTTTTTCAACATACTCCTTCAGTGAATCCCTTTTCATTACCGTAAACAGCAGATTTACTTTTCCATATCTTCCCTCTGCACCCACACTTGTAAATCTATAATTTCTTTCTTTCATATATTCAATCAAATCAGGCATGGGTTCTGGAGTAATCACCCTTACAAGCACCCTACCCAAAGCCAATTTCTCTTCAATCGTCATACCGACAAATGTTCCCATGGCAAATCCGCCTGCATAAGCGACATAAGACATGGGGTTATTGATATTCTGGAAAATCTGACCAATGGCCAACAACCATATCATGGCTTCAAAAAAACCGAGAATTGGGGCGATCTTCTTTTTCCCATTGAGAACAAACATGATCCGGAGCGTATTGATGGACACATCCATCACCCTGGCACAAAAAATCAGAAATGGCATGATCAGATAGTCAAATACTTCTTTGGGGATACCTTGGGCTGTAAAATATTCTTGCATGGCGGGATAGGCTATTATTCCTGCAAAGGTAACAGCTTAGTCCAATCGAAACAGGAAAACATGAATATTGGTACTAAAAAGAGCCTACTAAATCACCCTGGATTCCCCTGACCTGACCCCAAAATAAATAAACATCACCGAACAAATCAGGGCCAGATAGATCAGAAAATCCCAGTTTTGGTAAATGTCAAAAGAGATCCCAAAAAGCAATGGCCCCAATGCTGCCAAATAATATCCTGAAGATTGGACCATACCTGACAGTGATGCTGTTGTTTTTTCATGATCAGTTCTCAATCCGATCAATGTATAGGCCATCGAAACACTGGATCCAAGACCCAAACCTACGATACCCAGTCCAATGTAATTGATCCAAAGCGTCATAGAAAACAAACTTGAAAATCCAACAAGATACATCAGGCCCAAAACCCAAATGATCCCAACCTGATCTTTGAATTTCACTGCAATGATTGGCGCAAAAAACGAGCCGCTCAATCCTATAATCTGCATCAGCGAGACAAGCAGTCCTGCTTCAACAGGAGAAAGCCCCCTTGATATCATCATATCCGGCAACCATGCAATCAAAGTAAAAAACAACAGAGACTGCACACCCATAAACAGGCTGATGTTCCAGGCCAATCTTGACTTCCAGACATTCACTTTAATATGGTTGTCGGTTTTGTTTTTGTTGACAGGATGGTTTCTCACTTGAGGGAACCAAACCAGAATCCCAATCAACAGAAGTCCAATCCAGGAAAATAATGACCCTTGCCATCCCAAAGCCAAGTCCAAAGCCAATGGGACAGAAACCCCGGATGCAATTGCCGCAAACATTGTCATACCTGTGGTATAGGCAGCGGTAACCAATCCTATCTTGGTGGGCAGCCTATTCTTGATAAAAGGAATCAGTAAAACATTGCAGATAACAATACCAATCCCGGTCAGGCCTGTACCCAAAAAAAGAAGAAATGACCCGCCTAAAACCCTTACAATTGTTCCAATTGTAAGCAATATGAGTGCAGATAAGATGGCTTTTGAATTGCCCAGCCATTTACCGATAGCTGCAGAGAAAAGTGAGAATGTTGCAAATGTCAAAAGAGGCAGCGTAGTCAAAAAACCCGTCCATCCATTGGAAAGTCCAAGGTCATCTCTTATCATAGGAATCAATGGCCCGACCGCTGTGATGGAAGGCCTAAGATTAAAAGAAACCAATAGTATCCCCAATATCAGAAACCAGGTTTTTTGGTAATACGGCGGGGAGGGGGCTGTCAGGTTTTTCAAGGTCGTTTGGAGAAGCGAGAGTTTAGAAGCGAAAAGTGAGACGAGAACAAGAAGGGATTAATGAGAAAGGATGAAGGATGAAGGGGGATCCAATAATGGCTTAATTGAAGGAAAATTTTCCAATTTTTCAATCTTGCAATCTTGCAATACAACATTCTCTACCTTAGCTCCAGCTATGAATTCTCCTCCACCAAATCCTTGACACAAGAAACCCACGTATCACCGGAATTTAGACTAGGTACCAGATCCCATCTTTCCCCACCCAATTCCTCAAATTCTTCTTTATACTCTTCTCCTACCTCCACGGTAGTTTCCAAACAATCCGCTACAAAAGCAGGTGAAAAAACGAGTACTTTTTTTACTCCTTTTGAGGCCAATTCCTTGATCACATCTTCTGTATAGGGTTTGATCCAGGGATCTTTTCCCAATCGGGACTGAAAACAGGTCATCACTTTATCATTTGGAAGTTGAAGTTTTTCGGCCAACAATCGGGTGGTATAAAAACATTGCCCTCTATAACAGAACTGATTTTTTTTGGTGTAATTACCGCAACACTTATCACTCATTTGGCAGTAGCCATCAACAGAGCCTTTTTTGATCTGCCGTTCCGGTAAGCCGTGATAGGAAAACAAAAACATGTCATAATCTGCCTTTTCCATCATTTCCCTACCCAATTCAGTCCATGCCTTAAGGAAAAGTGGGTGCTCTACAAAATTGTTGATAAAGGTAATATTGGGAATAATCTGCCATTCCTTTGCCAATTCCATGACTTTGTCCACTACCGAACCGTTTGTTGCGGAGGCATATTGGGGAAATAATGGAAGGACAATGATCTTTCTGACATTTGCCTCATTGAGTTTTTTTAGACCCTCCTCAATACTTGGTGTCTGATAGCGCATCCCCATGGCTACGACATATTTTTCCGGGTCCAATTTCTGAATCAGTTTATCCCGTAAGTCTTCCGTATGAAAAAGCAAAGGAGAACCTCTATCTGTCCATAGTTTGCGGTATTCTTTGGCTGACTTGGGTGCACGAAACGGAGCAATGATCAAATTGACCAACATCCACCTTGGGATAAATGGAATATCAATCACCCTCCAATCCATCAAAAATTCTCTTAGGTATTTCCTAACATCGGCTGTGGCTGTGCTGTCGGGTGTTCCTAAATTGACCAATAAAACTCCGGTTCTTGCTTTGTTTTTGCTCATAGTGGGCATAAGTACGAATTTTTCCCTTAATCAGAACCAAAAATACAGCCTTTGGTTAGATTTAAACAATTGATATATGTGAAAGGGGATAGAAAGTTTCTAGGAGGACAAATATTTGGCGGTTCGATTGACCGATGTCGGATGACCGATGTGGGTTGAAGGTTCGAATCCAGGGTAGATTAAAATATTGAGAACTAATAATGACATGGGATTGCTTAATCCTGACGAAGGACGCATCTATTTCTCAAAATTTCATTTCCTTAGGTAAATATCAATTTCAATTTCTCCCAATAATATAAAAAAAAAGCAGGCTTCGACTGAAAACCTGCTATTCTATATAATGAAAGAAATTGATAATTACTTTTAAAGTAAAATTACTTTAACTCAATCAATCTCATCGGCCATCATTTTTTCGATTTTCGCCCTCACTTTTTCGCTTTGATTATAAGCCATATAAATTTCCTGAAATTTTTCTTTAGAAAGCTCACTTTTCACAATTTCCTCCTGCACCTTCATTTGGACTTCCTGCTGCGTATCCAAAACTTTTTGTCCTGCTTTGCTGAATTTTGCTATTTCTTCTGGATCTCCTGAGACTTCAGTCAAATTCCCCGCTTGTTGGGCTTGGGCAAGTTCCTGAAACCTTTCAACTTTCAAACCTTCCTTCTCAATGGCTTTTAGCATATTTTCCTGGCCTTTTTCCTGGATAGGAATCATTTCAATATTGATTCTGACAAACTCCTTTAATTCTTTATCAGTAAAATCTTCATTGATTTCCATTTGTTGCGGCAATGTTTGCTGACCAATGGCACAGGTTATGAAAATGGCCGAAAGTACCAGGGTCAATGAAAAAACTTTTGTGGAATAATTGGAATAATTCATGGTTTAGATTTTTGATTCAATTGTAAAAATACAAAAACCTCTCCAAAAAGGATTATTATTTAACTTATTTTGAAATTAAAGTTCAGTTTCACTGGGAATGATATAAAATGCAATGAAATAAAATTAATTATTTCAGACCTTTTCAACCACTTTCCTCTGAATCAGGCTTATTGTCAATCAAATCGGATTTCACACCCTCCAATTCCAAATGAACAGGCTTCAATGCCCACTTCATTAGAGGTCCGCTACTCATACTGGTGATTATTGCCATGACAACCAATGCGACAAAGAGTTTCTCATCTATCAGTCCATTTTCCAAAGCAATCAGGCCCAGAATGATTTCCATGGCACCCCGGGCATTCATACCAAATCCCACCGCCAGTGATTCTTTGATATCGAAACCGCCTCTATAGGCACCATATCCACTTCCGGCAATTTTACCCGCAAATGAAATCACCAAAATGGCCAAAGTGAGCATCAATTCAAAATTGGTGAAAAAGTTGATTTTCAATCCAATGGAAACAAAAAACAAAGGAGCAAAGATGTTATTGATAAACTGATGCACAATCTCTTTTGCCCGCTCAGACATGTGTTTTGAGTCTCCCAATGCAACGCCTAAAAGAAAAGCACCGAAAATGGCATGTATTCCCAACCATTCTGTAAATGCCGCTGCCAAAAAACAGAACGCCATAGACAATGACAATATCCCTCCCGGCCAGGCCAGTTTTTTATTGACCCAGGGCAACACCCTGTTGATGATCAATTTGCCCAAGGTCAGCATAAAGAAGGTAAAAAGAAGTGTGATCCCGATAGTTTGGAAAAGGGAAAGATTGCTCCCCTTGCCCATAAATGACAATATAACTGAGAATATCAACCATCCAATGATGTCATTGACCATTGCCGAAGCCACAATCAACATCCCCATTTTAGTCTTGAACAAATTCATATCCATTAATATCCTCACCACCACGGGCAAGGCGGTAATGGACATGGCTGTACCCATAAACAAGGAAAACAACAACCTGTCCCCACCTGCCAACCCAAAGAAGGATGGAAAATAATAGGGGAATACAAATCCCAATGCAAAAGGGACAACCAATCCAAGCAAACTGATATTTAATGCGGATTTACCTTGGGACCAAACCAAATGCAATTCTACTTCCAAACCCGCAATAAAAAGCAGCAATACTACCGCAATCTGAACAAATCCATCCAATGCGAGATTGGCACTGGGATTGGACATAAATAAGTATTCATGAAATCCCGGGACAAATGTTCCAAGGATAGTAGGCCCCAATAATATCCCTGCCAAAAGTTCACCCACCACTGCAGGTTGCCTGAATCTTTGGGCTATTTCTGCAAAGACTCTGGCCAACAACAGCATTGCTGCCAATTGCAGAAACAAATTGACTACATCTTGATGTGTTAGATTTTCCATGTAGTCCTTTTATTTTTTTACGATCAGTAAATTGCATGGAAGGTCATTTAAAATATCCTCCAGATCATGGGGGAAAAGCCGGTCCAAAAACCCAAGCTTGCCCTCATCCCCTACTATCAGTAGATCCGCTTTGAAATCAACTGCAAATCGTGCCAGCTCGAAGGCCCATTTTCCGGAAGTGATTTTTATATTGATTTTTAAATCCCCCTTATCAATTGTTTTAAGAATATTTTCCACATAGGTGATTTCCTCAGATATCAGTTTCCTTCTGGTATTTGAAATCTCCTCTTCCCCACCTTCACCGGCCGTGACCATTTGAAAGCCATACATTTTTATTTCGTTGACTATATATATTTGTTTTGCATGATCCATTTTACACCATTCCAATCCCTTTTGAATAACAAATGGGGTCTGTTCCTGCTGAGTGCCGTTGATAACTACCCGATCAAATGAAGTCGGAATTTCCAATGGTTCAACCAACATCAGCACCGAACATTTTGATTTCCTGATGATCTTCCTGGCAATACTTCCAATATAATATTTGAAAAAACCTTCTGTCTTTAATGCGCCTGCCACCAACAAATCCACATTTTCTTCATTACATGCCTGAATAATTTTTTTTGCCGGATTCCCTTTTTCCCAAATGGTTTTGATTTTGCTGTAACTAAGTCCGTGCTTATTCAATAAACCACGTAAGGTTTCCTCCAGCACCGGATTTTTTTCCCCTACGTGTATGAGCAAAAGGCTGGCACCAAAAATGTTTTTCAAGCGTTTGGCTTCACATATCAAAGACTCGGTGGTAGGGGAGAAAGCAATGGCTAAAGCAATTTTAGAAAACATGGCTAATGGGTTTTGGACTTGAAAATTACCGAAAATATAAGCTACTCAATCTTATTCTCATAAAGATTTTTTAGAGGCAAAAAGATATTATCCGTTTATCCATACTTAAAACCTTTTAAAATGCTTGAAACCTGAATACCTAAAGGCCTTTTAAATAACCATGTATTTTTTGTAACATCGCTTCGGAAAATGGGGTCAATTCAGCCAATGGCCCCCAAAAAACTAAACCTAATATATACTTTATGAATAAAATGTTTCTATCAGTGGTTGCAGGTGCGGGAATGCTATTTTCTGTTCAATCGACTACCTTGGCTCAGAGCGATTATCCCACGATCAGCCAGATCACACAAAGACTTCAGGCTATTTCCGGTAGCGGTAGCTCCGCCAAACTCAGCTCCCTTACCAAAACAGCAGGCGGGAAAGACATCTGGGTTGTCAAAATCGGTAAAGGAGATTTGGACAACAAACCTGCTATTGCAGTAGTGGGAGGAGCAGAAGGTTTTCATGTCCTCAGTGTGGAATTGGCTGTACAATTTGCCGAAAGATTGGTCAAAGACCACTCAACCTCTTTGGACGACAATACTTTCTATGTTTTTCCCAACATGTCTCCTGATGCCTATGAACAATATCATGCTGCATTGAAATATGAAAGAAGGGGAAATGCAGCAAAAATCGACCATGACCGTGACGGTAAAGTCAGCGAGGATGGATATGAGGACCTCAATAAAGACGGTATGATCACCATGATGCGCGTAGAGAGCCCCATGGGAGAATACAAAACCCATGAAAAAGACGAAAGGGTAATGATCAAAGCTGATGTGGCTAAAGGTCAAAAAGGTAGCTACATGGTTTATCCCGAAAGCCGTGACAATGACAAGGATGGAAAATTCGGTGAGGATTTGGCCGAGGGAATTGCTTTTAACAAAAGTCTGACCTACAAATTCCCGATATTTACCCCATTGGCCGGTGACATTGCAGTTTCACAAGCTGAAAGCAGGGCATTATTGGATTACTTGTTTGAGCAGTGGAATATTTTTGCTTTTGTAACATTCAGCCCAGCCAACAACCTTTCCTCTCCATTAAAATATAATGCCGGAGATGCCAAAAAGAGAATAATCACTTCCATGCTGGAAAAGGATGTTGCCATCAACAGCATGGTTTCAGGGATGTACAATGAGGCGGTATCTCAAAAAGCCTTCAATCAAACCAATCAAGGAACTGATGGGGATTTTTTCCAGTGGGCTTACTTTCATTTTGGTAGATTGAGTTTCAGTACTCCCGGATGGTGGATACCTGAAGTGAAGGGTGAAGATGAAAAATCAGATAGTAACGCAGAAGCAAACTTCCTTGCCTATGCAGCACAGGAAGGCATCAGCAATGTATTCGTTCCTTGGACATCAGTCAATCACCCTGACTTTCCTAACCAAAAAGTGGAAGTAGGTGGAATCCGGCCTTTTGTCATGCACAATCCTCCTTTTGATAAAGTAAATGACATAGCCAAAGAACATACTGATTTCATTTTGAAATTGGCAGCCATGAGTCCAAAATTGGAATTTCACAATGTGAAAACAGAAAAACTCGGCAATGGACTCACAAGAGTTACCGCAGATTTATTTAATAATTCGGCTTTGCCTACCCATTCCGAAATGGGTGAAAAATCGCGTTGGTTGAGAAAAATCAGGGTGGACATCAACCGGGATGCCAAAGACCTGATTTCAGGCGACAAGATCAAATTGATCGACAAATTGGGAGCCTATGAAAAAACCACCCTTACCTGGATCGTGAAAGGTTCAGGCGCAGTGGACATCAAAGCAGGTGCAGCCCACGCCGGTATCGCAACCCTCAATGTGAAACTCTAAACCGACACAACAATGAAAATCAAAAACTGGATATATACAGCAGCCTTAGGAGTCGCAAGCAGCTTCGCCGGCATACAGGAGACAGAAGCCCAAGTCGCGCAGGACAGGTATTTCCGTGCATTGGGTACTCCACACAACTCGAAAGTTCAGGTTTCCTGGAACAGGTACCATACCAATCTAGCATTGGAGGAAATCATGAAGGATATGGCCAAAAAACACCCCAACTTGGTCAAACTGGAAAGTATCGGCAAATCTTATCAGGGAAATGACATTTGGGTACTAACCGTCACAGATTTTAAAGTTGGGAAAGCAGAGGAAAAACCTGCCATGTGGATTGATGGAAACATCCACTCCAACGAAATACAGGGAACTGAATTTACACTTTACACTGCTTGGTATCTTTCTGAGATGTATGGTGATCTGGAGTTCATTACGGAATTACTGAAAGATAAGACCTTCTACATTGCCCCGACCATCAACCCTGATGCCCATGATTATTTCATCAAAGAGGCAAACAACCAAAACTCCCCAAGATCCGGTATGATCATTACTGATAATGACGGAGATGGCGAATTTGGCGAAGATCCTTTCGATGATTTGAACGGCGATGGCCATATTACTTTTATGATCAGAAAATCACCTACAGGAAGATTGGTGAAAGATCCAATGGATCCTAGGAAATTAATCCCTGTCGAAGCAGATCAGAAAGGTGAATATGAAATGTTGGGTTATGAAGGTATCGACAGAGACGGCGACGGTATGGTCAATGAAGACGGAATTGGCTATTATGATCCCAACAGAGATTGGGGCTGGAACTGGCAGCCGGACTATGTACAAAGAGGGGCTTTGAGATACCCTTTCTCCGTTCCGGAAAACCGGGCAGTACTTGAATTTGTGATGAAGCATCCCAACATTGCGGGTGCCCAAAGTTACCACAACTATGGCGGGATGATATTGAGAGGTCCCGGTGCAGAGGAAGATTTAGGGACATATAATCAAACCGATATCCGCATCTATGATGCCATTGCCAAAAAAGGTGAAGAGTTTATGCCGGGTTACAAGTACTTGGTGGTTTACAAGGATCTCTATTCTGTGTTTGGCGGACAATTGGATTGGTTTTATGGAGGAAGGGGGATTTTTACCTATTCCAATGAACTCATGACCTCCTATCTTTATTTCCATCAGAATGCAGGCAGAAACAATCAGGATGAGCAAATGAAGGTAGACAAATACCTGACTTTTGGGGATGCTTTTGTCAACTGGGAAGAATATGACCATCCACAATATGGGAGGATCGAAATCGGTGGATTCAAGAAAAACTTCGGGAGACTTCACCCTGGATTCCTGATGGAACAGGATGCACACAGAAACTCTGCCTTTACCATTTTGCATGCTTACCACACTCCAAAACTGAGTGTGTCTGAAGTAAATGAAAAAGATTTGGGTGGTGGCTTAAAAGAAATCACTGCTACTATCTATAACGAGCGTTTGATTCCAACCCATTCCAGTCAGGATCTGAAATACAAAATCGAAAGACCGGATTACATTAGTATTTCAGGAGCAAAAGTATTGGCAGGCTTTGTAGTGGAAAATGAAGATTTCAATAAACTGGCTGAACAAACAGTCAACCCTGAAAAGATCTCCGTGTCAAATATCCCCGGCATGGGTGCCGTCAAAGTGAGATGGATTGTGACCGGAGGCAACAATTACAGCATCAATGTTGATTCTGCCAAAGGCGGGAAAGCAAGCTGGAAGAAATGATATTAAGAACAAAGTTTCGATAACAAATTAGGAGGGCGATTGTCCTCCTTATTTTGTTTTAGTATTTTCCTATTCGGTATTCAATTAGAAATCATCAACTCAGGAATAATGAGGGGATTTGGCAGATCGATGCAAGAATCCTATTGAGTTAAGGAAAAAAAATCGAGTAAATATAGTTTATGCTTGCCTTTAGGTACGATATATGTTGTACCTAAAGGCACAAATGGTATTAGATTGATAGTTTATTTTACCCATATTTAGTCCCTAAAGGGACATTGGTCAAATTCAGATTTACAAAATTTGAGAAATTTCAAAACAGAATTCCGTAACCTGACAAAACAGGGCTAATCCTTCAAAGGCAACTCAATTTCCTCTCCCCTTTCTCAGGATAGTATAGGCTTTCCGTGGTGACTGGGTGTAGTTTGCAACTACACCCTTTTATCCAAAACATCCCGATATCTTTGTAAACATCTCCCCTAACTATATTTAATTCTTGGCGACTGGAATTGAAAATTCCAATGATAAGAAGGTTTAGATGCAATCTAAACCTAGCGCATTCCCCAATTTTCACCCAAATGGGGAATAGATCATTCCTTTGAACCACAAAGTGACAAAAGGGTACAAAAGAATCCCAGTCTAACCTCCTCGGAAAAAACTTTAGTTTTCTTTTGCTTCTTTTGTGGTTCATAAATTTTTTACTTCTCCTTCAAAGGCATCTCTATTTCCTCTCCCCAGACATATTTCCCAAACCACTGCCAGTTATGCCACATGGCGGCCAGCCTTTCTTTTGGTTTGTTAATACCATGGCCAAAACCCTTATAAACAATCAACTCAGCAGGTACTCCCTGATCTCTTAAGCCTTGCAGTAATTCGTAGGCATTCGGGATAGGAACCCTTTTATCGAATTCTCCATGTTGGATCAATGTTGGGGTTTGGGCTTTTTTGATGTTTGTCATGGGAGAGGTCTTTCGATAAATCTCCTCATTGTCCCACGGATTGGCTTTGAGGTATTGGATGGTAAAAGGATGTATGTCTGTATTGACATAATAGGTCATCCAATTGGAAATTCCCGCACCAACACTAATAGCCTTAAATCTTGTAGAGTTGGTGGTCAGAAAAGCAGAAATATATCCCCCCTGACTCCATCCCATTACACCCATTTTATCGGTGTCAATCATCCCTTTTGCACTGAGAAAATCTACTCCTGTCATCACATCCCAAGCATCTCCCACGCCAAGGTTCTCTACATTCAATGACCTGAATGCTTCACCATATCCTGCAGATCCACGGTAATTTGGTCTTAATACCAAAGCTCCTTTGTCCAGCCATTGTAATATAGGGTAAACGTATCCAGGAACTGGTTGAGGTGTATCTATGCCTGTTGGCCCTCCATGAATGACTACCATCAATGGGTATTTTTTGGTAGAATCGTAATCAGCCGGTTTATGCAGGACTCCTTCAATTAAGCTTCCATCAACACTACGCCAGACCACCAACTCACTTTGTCCCACTTTCCAATTTGCTAACTGCTTACTCATTTGGGAAATGCTTCTTGGGGCAGGTTTTTGGGTATTATTGGCAATCCATATTTCATTCAACTGATTTCCATTTCTTGCATTGAGGACCATCTTTTCACCGTTTTTTGAGAAAGCCAATCCACTGACCTGTTCAGGAAAGCCTGGCATTTGCCTAAAAGACCCATCCTTGGGCTCAATCCTGTAGACAGGCCTTAAGGTCTTTTTCCAAAAAGTCCCATAAATCCCTTTACTGTTCCAAATCAGATTGGAAGGGTTTTCATCCAGTTTCGCGGCCAACTGCACAGGCTTCTTATCTTCAATAGCCATTCTAAAAAATTTTGTGTTCTTATAAAAATTTGATACTGTATCCTCCAAATCACTGACATACAGAATCTGTTTGGAATCCGGCGACCAGGCATGAAACCTATCTCCACCTGGATTTGAAACCAACAATTTCAAATTTTTAGTCTCCAAATCAAAAATAGACACATCGGATTTCATTGATGACATGATCATAGGGTCAGGTTGATGGTTGATGGCTATCAGTTTTCCATTGGGGGAAATTTCAAAAGAGGTTATGGTAAAATCACCATTGGTCAGTCTCCTGGGCTTTGGTTTTTCCATACAGTCAGCAGATACCTTCAAAGAATCCGATTTTTCATAACAGGGCACTTCAGTCGGGTTGGTGAACAGGGGATCAAAATCAATTTCCCAAATATGGGACATGACATATTCCTTGTCGTCGATTTCAAAAGCACCATATCGCTTTTTTCTTTCTTCTAAAGACTCCGCCTCTTTCTCTGATTTCAACAGAATCAGTCTTTTGCCATCAGGATGCCATTGGTATGCACTGATACCTTCTTCCTCTTCAGTGATGGGGAATGCCTCTCCACCGGATAGCCTTAAAGCATAAACCTGAACTTTTTTTCCCCTATCTGACAAAAATGTCAGCCATTTTCCATCAGGTGAAAACATGGGGGAATTGCTGCTGTTTTTGGGATTATGGGTCAATAGAAATGGCTCCCCACTGTTTCTTGCCAGCCAAATTTCGGTATCAAAGCGATTATCAATCCAATCTGTAGTCTGTACAGTAAATGCTATCATATCCCCATCAGGAGATATAACAACTTCCCCGGCACTCCGTAGAGATATTACCTCCTCAAAGCTTGGTGATTTTTTTTGTTGTTGTGCCAAAACAAAAAAAGTTGGCGCAAAAACCATCAATGTCAGGTTGAACAATTTCATAGAATGATGTGGGTTAAGGAAATGATAGGCATTAATGATTCTAATTTAAGTAAGAGTAACAGTATTTCATACAGAAATACCATTTCCATATCATCAATTAAAAGTTCTTTGATAGGTTATATTTTATGATATCAACAATATTTAAAGCTATTTATTAATTATTCTGTATTTTTTTAATTGTTTTATTGAATTTATTTTAATTTAATGAATGTTTTACTAACTTTGGATCATCAACAAAGGCAAAAGGTCTTTAAACATTGTAGGATGTTGAAACTGGCAGACATGCCCTCCGGTCTCGGGGGTGGGGTCAACAGCATAAAGCAAACATGGAGCTCGTGTTTCGCCTAACTGCCCCGTGGAGGTTCGAATCCTTCTCCTACAGCTGGTTATTTTGGGTTTATTGTTAATTGACTAAAGCTGTGAGATTTTGTTTCACGGCTTTTTTATTTTTATAGGTCAATGGATTTGACCCTCGATGCAATCAATGCAGGTCTAAATGAGGCTAAAAGGGTGATGGTAATCACAGACACCGAAGTCCACAAAAAATCCCACCAAACCATTTTTACGGGATAACTTTCAATAATCGAAGAAGCAATTCCCAAAGATACCAATCCGTATTGGTCTTGGATCCAACAGGCCAAATATCCTATTATA
>NZ_JBGTCA010000030.1:0-12814 GCF_041749095.1 Aquiflexum sp.
CTTCCCTCGATTATGTTGTGAATCCGCTTTCTGAAAAGTTTCATCTTGTGACTTATAAGGTTTACTCTTTAAGGCTGGATGAAAGGATTGGGAGGTAAATTTTTCCCAAATGTTGGGGCATCATGTGATTTTAATCTAAACTTATTATGGTTTCTTTTGGCAGTCTGAAGAATGAAAAGAGGGAGTCCAAGACTAAGTCTTGAACCATCCAAACCCACCCGTATTAGGCAGGCTTTAGTCTTACAAAAGGAGGGTTGCACTGAATTTTCTATCATTATCAAATTTCTAGAGACTGTAATCTAAACTCTTTCTAAAAAATTTTAAGAACCGATTGATTACTTTTCAAAAATTGAGTTATTAAATTGATTTGAGAATTGACCAATGCTATTAACTCACGGTTCCGGATATTTCCAGTGGTAATCCAAATCAGTTTTGGAGGTGGTCCATGAATCGAAATCTTAAAGTAAAAATCTTTGTCTTTTGAAATTATTGCATCAAACTGATTTTTAGCTAACTCCCAAATTTCATTATCTGAGGCATCAGATAAGTCAAGCTCTGAAACATGAATTGAACCTGGGAAAGTAGGTTTTAAAACATTCTTTAGCTGAATTGAAAGGTTATCGTCAATTAATATTCCTGACATTTTCAAGAGCGCATCAATGTTCTTTTTTCTAAATCTGCTGCATAAGCCAAACTAGCCAAAATGTCTTCTTTTGTCAAATTTGGGAAATTTTCCAAAATATCCTCAATGGAATCACCCGCAGCCAGATAACTTAATATATCATAAACAGTAATCCTCATTCCCCTGATACATGGTTGCCCCGATCTTTGGTCAGGATTAATGGTAATGTATTCTTTATAATTGGTCATAGAATATTTGTGTTATAGTCACTTAAATATACCACTTTCAGATGCTATACCCAATTTTTTAAAATTCATATTTCATCTCCGCTTTATATTTCAAAGCTCAATCAGTTGGCAGTCTGAAGACTGCAATGAGAGGGTCCAAGACTAAGTCTTGAACCAGTCTAAGCAGAACTGAGTCTTGAAACAAATAAAGCTAATTCCATTTCCCTCCCGCGGAAATGAGGATGATAATAGCCCACAAAATATATAATACAATCAAGGCAACAGGAAGAAACGCAAACCATTTTAGAATTGGATTTGAAGCAGGAGATTTATACGCTTTATAGGCTCCAAATGTGAAAAGGAAAAAAACGACCGATAGAACCAAATGCCAGGTATTGGTAATATCACCAATAAAATCATCATGATGTCCTAGGTTTTTGTTAGCAAAATGGACATAAATCCTCAGAACCAATCCATACAGAAAATTGATAAATGCCAGAAGATATATTACGGTTAGAATGAGAAAGGCTTTCTTCATAGAGGGATGTTAAACCGAAGAAAAATACAAAATTTTTTCTGAATAAAACCCCAATAAAAAAAGGCTGTGATATAATCACCGCCTTAAATCTGGAAATATATTTCAACCATATTTCAATAATATTTCTACCTTATTTCAATAGAGGATATAATATCCAACAATATCAATTAATATCCACCAATATCAATCAATATTTATAAGTATCAATACAACACCCTAAACCTAATAGTCCCAGGAATTGCCTTCATCTCATCAATCAACTGTGGTGAATAGGCTTTGTCAATATCAGAAATCACATAGCCTATTTTTTCATTGGTTTTGAGGTATTGGCCTACAATGTTGATTTCAAAATCAGCCAATATTTTATTGATTTTCGCAAGGACTCCGGGTTCATTTTGATGGACGTGGATCAGCCTGTGGGCATCTTTTAGGAACGGCAATTGGATATTAGGGAAGTTTACGGAATTGTAGGTGTTGCCTGTATTGATATACTCCATGATCTTGCCCGGGACAAACCTTGCTATATTCTGTTGGGCCTCCAAGGTAGATCCGCCAATATGGGGGGTCAGGATGGTATTTTTCATTCCGATCATTTCAGACACAAAAGGCTCTGCATTGTTTTTTGGTTCTTCAGGGAAAACATCAATCGCAGCACCTGCTATATGCCCTGTTTCCAAGGCATCTTTCAATGCCCTGATATCTACCACATGGCCTCTGCTCAGATTCAACAAATAAGAACCAGGTTTCATCTTGGTAATTTTAGCTTTATCAATGATGTTTTTATTCTCTTTTCTTCCATCTACATGAAGAGTAATTACGTCACTAATTGAAAGCAAGTCTTCGAGGGAATCCATCTTGGTGGCATTTCCCAATGCCAATTTTTCAATGACATCATAGTAATACACATCAAGGCCCATATTTTCTGCCAATACAGATAGTTGGGCACCAATATTTCCATAGCCTACGATGCCCAGTTTTTTACCTCTGATTTCAAAGCTTCCACTTGCGGACTTGTCCCACTTGCCCTGATGCATCGCATGGCTTTTGTCATGGAATCCTCTCATCAAAAATATAATTTCTGCTATGGCCATCTCTACCACTGAACGGGTATTGCTGAAGGGTGCGTTGAATACAGCGATACCTTTTTCAGTACAGGTTTCCAGGTCAATCTGATTGGTTCCGATGCAGAATGCCCCGATAGAGATCAGCCTGTTGGCGTTTTTTAATACTTTTTTGGTCACTATGGTTTTGGACCGTATTCCTAATACTGAAACATTTTTGATTTTTTCTGCCAATTCATCTTCTGATAGGGCAGAAGAGATGACTTCTACATTGTAACCTTCTTGGTTCATCAGGTCGATCCCAATGTGGTGGACATTTTCAAGAAGCAATACATTGATGCGGCTTTTTGGGTAGGAGAATTTTTTGTTCATTTTGTTGACATATAGAATTTCATCCAGGCTGGGTGCAATATGGTCGGCTTTGGAGGTTACTTTTGGTCGGCTTACATTTTCAGTGAAAGCGTAGAACTTATTGGCCATTCCGGATTCTTTGATCTCATAATCTGTATAGCCATCACCGATCACATAGATTTCTCCTTCCAGATTCAGGTTTTTGATGGTTTCCGGTTTTCCCCCGTTTTTAGAGAGGATGTTTTCTCTGTTGAAATCTACAATTTTTCCGGATTCATCGTACACAAATTCATTGGCAAAAACATTTTCTGCTTTGATGCCATACTCACCTACTATTGGTGTGATAAAATCCTTGAATCCGTTGGAGATAATGATGATGTTGTCGGCGTTTTCTTCAAAAAACTCTTTATTGCGCTGAAATGATTTGGAAACCTTGTTTTTGAGTGCTTCAACCAATTCACCGATCTGAGGTTTGGTAGCTTCCAGGATATTCAGCCTTCTTTCCAGGCTTTCCCTGAAATTGAGCGTTCCTTCCATCCCCATGTCTGTAATATCCTTGATGGCCTGCAGTTTTTCTGATCTTTTCGGATCTTTGTTCAAACTGATTTCACCCAATACATCCAAGGCTTCTACTTGGGTGAATGTACTGTCAAAGTCAATAATGAATTTCTTGTTCTTGGGCATTACTGTTATAAAGTTTTTACAATCAAGCTTCAAAATTAGAATATTATTAAAAAATAATGCCTTTTATTGAAGAAATACTTTTGAAGATTTAATTCATTTTCTTTGAAATCGATTGAAAAAGATATTAAGCAATATTTGTATAAAAACATTCCCAATCAATCCCTACCTATTTACGATTTGATTCCGGTTTTCAGAATCGTGATAGGTAGAAGCCGGATAATTAAAATGAACAAAAAAAGTGGCAATTGTGAAGCCACTTTTTTTGTTCTTTGTTTTTAGGTGTTTTAATCGAATTGTGGGGGAAGAGAATTGAACACCTATTTTTCCTTCTTGGAAATCCTGAATGTGATTATCCTGAAATTGATATAGTCTGTAGACCAGATTGATATTTATCAATTGAGGTACCATGTCAACTTATTTAATTGACTTTATCAGCCTTTCATTTAAGCCCACATAATCAAAATTTTTCGCTTCCCGTGCCATCTCCATTGATTTTTTTGCACTATCTATCGCTTCTTTTTTCTTTCCAAGACCAAGTTCAATTTTGGCTTTTAGGTGCATGGTCCAATACTTTGCATCATCGGCTACGGATTTGGTTATCCATTCATAAGCTTGGTCCAAGTCTTTATTATTGGTAAAGTAATAATTGGCTGCTTGATAGAATAATCCAGGATTGTTCGGTTCTTGGTCAATCACCAATTCTTGGATCTGTTTCATCACAATGCTGTCCACTTCGGTCTCGATTCTAAACTTTACCCTTGTATTTTCCCATTTGATGGCAACAGTGGTCCCGGTATCGGAAATATCCACGAAGTTGATTTCCATGGTCTCATATTTTTGACCTGTTTTTCCAGGCTTTACTTTGAACCTTAAGAAATCATCTTCTTGATTGTATCCAACTGCTCCCCATAATTTGGTGTTTTTGGATAATATCATAGTCCATTCATTTTTACCTGGTATGGAATACAGGGCATATTCACCGGCAGGGACATTATTTCCTTCAATAATTACATCAGTTTTGAAAGAGATAACAGTGGCTGCATTGGCACCTGTTCTCCAGACTTCACCAAATTGTACTAATTCACCGAATATTTTTCTTCCGCGCATACTTGGCCTGCTATATTCTATACTGACATCGGTAAGTCCAATTTTTTGACTGATGGATGCAGCAGGACTTGCTTGGGGCATTTGGATCTGTTGGGCCATTGTTTCGAAGAAAAAAAGATTGATAATTATCAATTGCAATAATATGGATTTGCTTTTCATTTTTATGTATGTTAATTTAGTTGAATATGCAGGGATTGCAGCAAAGATAATATTTTAATGTTAAATCAATATTGTATTAAATATTCAATAATGAGGCCAAAGTAAAATATAAAAATGGATATTGACCTCTTAAAAACTATGTTTTTTCAATCCGCGATTTGAAAATCATTTTCGGGAAAATTTTAAATAGAAATCGTACTATGGGGATTGCAATAATTTCACCTGGAAGGGATGTTTCAAATTGGACGGATATTTTCCAGCGTCTTGATTCTACTGTTGATATTCAGGTTTTTCCTGATATTGAAGATAAAGAATCTATAGATGCAGTTTTGTTGTGGCAGCATCCCAAAGGAATCCTAAAGCAATTTCCCAACCTGAAGTTAATTTGTTCCATGGGGGCAGGAGTCGATCATATTTTGTCTGATCGGGAGATTCCTGAGCATATTCCAATTGTGAGAATTGTAGATGAGAAACTTACTTTTTCGATGACCAATTATACCCTTATGGGTATTTTAAATTATCACAGACAGATAGTCAGATATCAGGAAAATCAAAAGCAGCGGATTTGGGATATGACGAATCCAGAGATTGATATTCATGTCGGTTTGTTGGGAGTGGGGGCATTGGGAGGTGATGTGATAGAAAAATTGAGATTTATGGATATTCCTGTTTCCGGATATGGAAACAGTGCAAAGAATGATTTAAACTATCCCTATTATTATGGGGATCAATTACAGGAATTTCTGGATCAGGTCAATGTAATAGTCTGCATGCTGCCATTGACAAAGGATACGGAGAATTTTCTCAATATTGAATTTTTCAAATCATGTAAAAAAGGCAGCTACCTGATCAATGTAGCAAGAGGTAAACATTTGGTAGAAGAGGACCTTATGCTTGCACTTGAAAAAGGATATTTATCAGGAGCCCTTTTAGATGTCTTCCGGCAAGAACCTTTGCCCAAAGACCATCCATTCTGGCAGACAGATGGAATTATGGTCACTCCCCATATTGCAAGTGTGACCAATCCTGATGCCGCTGCACCTCAGATCATTGAAAATTACCACCGCATGAAAAACCGTCAACCATTACTCAATTCTATAGACCCAAATCTCGGATATTAACAAGTAACCCTATGAGCACTACTTTTAAAATTGTTTGCCCCACCGATTTCTCGGAATGTTCTTTAAATGCTGTAGAATATTCTGCAAAATTGGGTGAAATGTACAGAGCTGATCTGTATCTTTTCCACGTTCCCGACAAAGAAGACTATCAAAAACTTTCAGCAAATGAATTTCATTCAGGGGACCAATATTCATTTATAGAAAAGAAATTGGAAAGCCTGGTAGAAATAGTTTCCCAGGAGAGTATTCCAAAGGGACTCAAATCCTGTCAGGGCGAGTACAAAGAGGGGAAGACAGTCACCACTATCCTTGAATATGCAGATGGTCTGAAGGCAGATTTACTTGTGGTTGGAACAGAAGGAGTTAATGACTTTAAGCAGAATTTTATCGGTACAAGAGCCAGTCGATTGGTTGAAAAATCAGAAATAGATATATTGGTGGTGCCCAGAAAGGTATTTTTCAAAGTTCCCAGAAAGTTTGTGTATGCCACCGATTATCTAGAAGAAGATAAGATAGCTATTCAAAAAGTGGTGAAAATGGCGAAATTTTGGGATAGTGAGATTGATGTGGTGCATGTAAGTACCAAAATAAAATCCATTGATAAATCACTTCACGTTACCATGATCCAGGAAATGAAACCTTTTATAAAGTATGATAAAGTCAATTTTATTTTGAAGTCCTACAGGGATGAACCTGGTTTGGGACTGGAAAATTACCTTATCATTTCAAAAGGCGACATGCTTGTGACTCTCAGCAAAAAGAAAACTTGGTTTGACCAGATTTTTTCAAATAATATATCAAAAAAGATGTCATACTTTATTAATAAACCTATGATGGTGATCAAAAAATCCTAGGTTTTTTTGTTCGAGCCGAATTTTGACCTAAGAAATTCCCAAAATTCTTTCCTTGTACTTTTATCTGAAACCAACTTAGAAATCACCCCAAGATATCCGGATAAATTCAGATGAGATTCCGGATCAGTTTCTTGATATTGGTTATTGAAATTGAAGTCTTTCTTAGAAATTTGAGGTTTATGATTTTCATCCTGATTGGGATGCTTTTCATAGCCTATCAGGTCATCTGCTTTATCAAAGCTGGATTTTGATTTTTGGATATATCCCAGCTTTTCTTCAACCAAACCTTTGTTGTTGAAGGATACTGCATCTTCAGGGTCCAATTCTATAGCTTTTTCGTAATCTTCAATAGAACCCATCAGGTCCCCTATCCGGTCTTTAAAATATGCCCTGCTTGAATATCTATAAGGATTGGCAGGTTCGAGATTGATGGCCCTGTCAAATTCCGTCATTGCCTCATCATTTCTTTCCAACAAATGAAGAATTACCGCACGGTCACTAATATATGTTGGATTATAAGGTTCACGTGAAATCAGGAAATCAAAATCCTCTAATGAAGAATTATATTCTCCCAATCTGGAATTAACCCTCGCCCTGAAAAAATAAAATTCCAGGTTTGCATCATCCTGATTGATACAAGTATTAATCTGTTCCAATGCCTGCTTAAATTTTCCTTCTTTGAAGAAGGTTACACCTTTATCAAAATTTTCCACTTCAGTGATTCATTTGTTCATTGTAATTACAAAATTAGAGGTAATAAAGTTTAAAATTACTTTACCCATATTACCTGTGCATCTTTTGAAGAACTGAATTCTTTCTATATTTGAAGCGAAAACCTCAACTATGGCTACAAAAGCAGAAGACGTACTCAAAGACCTTAAGTCAGGGAAATATGCTCCGATTTATTTTTTACAGGGTGAGGAGTCATTTTTTATTGATGAGATATCAGATTTTGTAGAAAATAATGCTTTGAAGGAACATGAGAAAGGTTTTAACCAGATTATCATGTACGGTAAAGATGTCTCCATTACTGATGTATTAAACAATGCCAGAAGATTTCCAATGATGGCAGACCGTCAGGTTGTGATTGTCAAGGAGGCCCAAAATATCCAGAATTTAGGAAAAGAAGAACATGATCTGCAATTGATCAACTATGTTAAAAATCCCCTTCCCAGTACCATCCTTGTTTTTGCGCATAAGTACAAAACTCTTGATGGCAGAAAAGCACTGAGCAAAGAGCTGGAAAAGAATGTGGTATTTGTCAAGTCCGAGAAAATCAAAGATCATTTGCTTCCTTCTTGGATAGAATCTTTCATAGCATCAAAAGGACATTCCATCAACAACCAAACAGCCGTTTTCCTGGCTGAAAGTATTGGTAACAACCTTGAAGTTATTGGTAATGAAGTCGGAAAACTTTTGCTGAATTTCAGTGAAAAAACAGCCATTACCAAAGACCATATTCAAAAGTACATTGGGATTAATAAAGAGTACAATACTTTTGAACTGACCAAGGCCATAGGAGTAAAAGATGTGGTCAAGGCCAATAAAATTATTCACTATTTCTCCCTGAATCCCAAAAGTCATCCTTTGATTCCGATTATTGCGCTGATATATAGCCTCTTTAGTAAAATAGCTATTGTTCACTATAATAAGCAAAAAGCTGAACCGGAACTGGCCAGATTGGTAGGAGTTCCTCCATATTTTCTTAAAGAATACAAAATAGCAGCAAATAATTACCGCTTAGGCAAGGTTATTGACAACATTTCATACATAAAAGAGGCTGATTTACGTTCTAAGGGGGTTGACTCCGGTGAGGAAGACAGGGAAATCCTGAGAGAACTTGTATTTAAAATCATGCATTAAATTTTGCAGCAATTACCCATGAAGAGAAGCTTTGTATTGCTTTTGAGTCTCAGCACCATCCTGACAGGATATTCACAATCAGGTTTATATCAATCTGGAAACCAGATAGTTTTGGATGAAAACTTTGAGCTTTTTCAAAAGCAGATGTTCAGTGCCACGAGATTTGAATTTGAAAACCTGAAAGAAGTGCCCATGGAGGAAAACCAAACTGTTTTGGTTGATTTCCATCATGCTGTATCAGCCCTTAAAATCGATAATCCGGGAGCCTCTGACCTCATCTATTATTTTATCAGGAATTATCCCAACAGCCTCAAAGTAAATGAAGCGGCTTTTATTTTGGGAAATCACTTTTTTGACAAAAGAAATTACAGAGAAGCAATTCCCGCATTTCAAAAAGTAAATACTGGAAAGATATCTCCAAAGCAAAAATCAGAAGTACTTTTCAAGACAGGATATTCTTTTTTTCAACTTAAAGACTATAAAAATGCTTTAGGGTATTTCAATCAGGTGAAACCTTTGAGAGAGGAGTATAGTCCGGATGCCTATTATTATGCAGGATACATATCCATGGAAAATGGACAGTTTGACCAAGCCATTGCTGATTTCAAAGAAGCTGACAAAACCCCGTTTTATAGTCAAAGGGTTCCTTATATGCTTTCAGGGATTTATTATAAACAAGGCTATTTTGATGAATTGATCACTTATGGTGAATCGGTTATTCAATCCAGAAAGACATTGGATAGAAAAGAAGAAATCCACCTATACCTTGCTGAAGCATATTTCGAAAAGAGGGGTTTTCAGCAGGCAGCAGTTAATTATGATGCTTTTGTAAATTCAAGAAAAAGAGATTTGGATAGATCTCAGATTTATAAAGCAGGGGTAGCCCAATTTGAAATCCAGAATTACCAGAGGGCAACGGATTACTTTAAGGTTACAGCCGTGATTGAGGATCAGATCGGACAAGTTTCCAGCTATTACCTCGGACATTCTTATCTGAAGCTAAACAATCCTCAGTTTGCCTCCAATAGCTTTAATGCTGCTTACAAAAGTGATATTGACCCAAAAATCAAAGAAGAAGCCTTGGTAAACTATGCCAAGGTAAATCTTGAACGCGGGAGCTTTCAGGAGGCGGTAAATGCCCTTGACACATACCTGACCAACTATCCGAATGGTGCTTATGCCAAAGAAGCGGAAGAAATGCTGACGGATGCTTTGATCAATACCAGCAATTATTTAAGGGCTATAGACCATATCGAGAAAATGCCCAAAAGATCCACAAGGATCAATGCTGCTTATCAAAAAATCACTTTCTACCAAGGCTTGGTGTATTACCGGGACAAAAAACATGAGTTGGCTACTACTCATTTTGACAAATCTTTAAAAGTCCCTGAAGACCGCGATATAGTTGTTCAGACTCATTTTTGGAAAGGTGAGAACTTTTCTTCTCAGGATAATCTGCCCCAAGCAATCCGATCTTATGAAGCGTTGCAGGCATTGAAACCAAGACCTGCAGATCCTTATCTTCAAAAATCATACTATGGTCTTGGGTATTCATTATTCAATACCCAGCAATATTCAAAAGCGGAATCGCAGTTTAAATATTATGTCGAAAGGGTGGGGAGAAATAATGATCCTTCAAATTACGATGAGGCCATGGTCCGGTTGGGGGATATATATTATGTTCAGAAGAGATTTTCAGATGCCCAGAATATATTTCAAAAGGCTATCCAAGAAAATAGCACCTACATTGATTATGCTTATTTCAGGTCAGGCGTTGTCTTTAATTTTCAGAGCAGAAATAATGAAGCCATTTCCCAATTAGACAAACTGCTTAACAACCACCCCAATTCATTGTATTTTGAAGACGCACTATTCCAGAAATCACAGATCAATATGGAAGAAATGAGGTATTCAGAGGCAAGGGATGGATTTGCCAGATTGATCAGCAGCAGGCCTAATAGTCCATTTGTGCCTTTTGCCCTCGAGGGTAGTGCTGTTGCCAATTTTTCAATGCAGAATTACGATCAGACCATTAATGAGTATAAAAGAATTCTGGAAAACCATCCTAATTCTTCCAATGCCGAATCCGCTTTGGTCGGGTTACAGGAAGCATTGACCTTGCAGGGCCGTACCGGTGAATTCTCACAATACTTAAGCCGTTATCGAAATGCCAATCCGGACAACAAGAGTTTGCAGAATCTTGAATACGAAGCAGCGAAAAACCTGTTTTTTGGAGGATCTTTTGATCAAGCTATAAAAGCATTTGAAGGTTATCTAAAGAATTACCCCCAATCAGCCAATACGGCTGAAGCAAATTATTTTATTGGAGATTCCTATTATAAGCTGGACAATAAAGTGTTGGCATTGGAATACTTTTATCGGATTGAAAGGGAAAAGAGTTCACCGCAAAGGTTAAGGGCAGTTCAACGCATTGCCATTATTGAATTGGAAAATAAGAATTATAGCAATGCTATACCATTTCTGAGAGAATCAAGTAAAAATGCACGGAATAAAATCGAAGAATTTGAATCAAACAATGGCTTGATGCTTGCATATTATCATACCCAATCTTATGATTCGGTCATTTTCTTTGCAGACAAGGTTATTTCCTTAGGAAGTGTGACACAGGATGCAATACCTGAAGCCATGTTGCTCAAAGCAAAAGCATTCAGGATGAAAGGTGACAACAAATCGGCAGATGAAACTCTGATGGATTTGGTCAATGAATATAAAACTGTACATGGTGCTGAGGGTTTGTTTCTTTTGGCAGAAAGCTATTCCAAAAAGCCTGACTATACCCAATCCAACAATGCAATTTTTGATTTTGTAGGACCTTTTTCTAACCACGATTATTGGTATGGAAGGTCTTTCATATTGTTGGCGGACAATTACATCAAGTTAGGGGAGGATTTTCAAGCAAAGGCTACTTTGGAATCCATCTTGGAAGGCTCCACGAATTCGGAAATTAAAAAAATGGCAAGGGAAAAGTTGGCTACTATCAAATAAAGAGTAAAGAAATTCATGAAAATAGATATTCATTTTCGATTCGTTTTTGTTCTTTTTGGTATCATTCTGTCAGGAATTTTTACTGAAAAAGCTTTAGGTCAACAGACAGGTGAGGTTAAAGATCAGGAGTTTGTCATTAGAAAGGACAGGGTTTTGACTTTGCCCACGCAGCCGAGAAAATTTGAAAGGGTACCGGCCTTACCTACTCCAAAAAGCACCACGAATTTTGATTATACGGTGAGACCATTTTTTCTTTCTTTACCTCCATTGGATTTAAAAACAGAAGTTGCACAGAAAAATTTTCCCAAAAAGAACGAGGAACTTTTTCCGGGATTTGTCAGGGTAGGATTAGGTAATTATAGTTCACCACTATTGGAAGCACGGTATACCAGTTGGGAAGATGGGGATTATGATTTTTCTGCGAAGGTCAGGCATCAGGGTTTTTATACCGGTCCTGTAGATGGTAGAAACTCTGCAGAGACCTTTACAAATGTGGCAGCCGACGGTACTATTTTCAAAGATGTTTTTCAGTTGTATGGAGGTTTAAAATATGATAGGCATAAATTTAACTTTTATGGATACGACCCCATGAATCCTGTTTTTGAAGACTTTGTGCCCAGCCAAAACATCCTCAACACATTTAAACTAACAGCGGGTATCCAAAACATAGAAAAAATGGATGGCATCAATTATAATGGTAGGCTGAGCATCAGGGGATTTGGAGATAATTACACTGCCTCCGAAAATGAAATTGCATTCATAGGCAACACTGATTTTTGGTTTGAAGATTACCTGAAAACGGCCATAAACATAGAATTGTCTCTAACTAGTCCAAGAGATGAATTGTATTCTGATATCAAAAGAAATTATTTTAAGATCAATCCCTATGTGAGGTATCAAAAAGAAAACCTACTTGTGAAAGCAGGCGTCAATTTGGTTTTTGAAAATGACATCACTCTCAATAAAAATTCAGACTTTCATGTTTTCCCTGTGCTCAACGGACAGTACATGATACAGGATGAATTTGGGATTTATGCTGATTTTGAAGGTGATGTAATCAGGAATACTTACTATGATTTTGTGATGGAAAATCCGTTTTTGGGACCAAGTGATCAGTTGCTCAATACCATCCAAAACTTTAAAACAGGAGCAGGAGTAAGAGGCAAATTATTGGATGAATTTACTTATGAGGCCGGATTCAATGTTGGAAGATACAGAAAC
>NZ_JBGTCA010000031.1:0-23001 GCF_041749095.1 Aquiflexum sp.
GCTCTTACCTTCATCCCTTATCCTTCATCCTTTTACTCATTCGCTTTTCAATATCTCCGCCGGATTGGTCTTGGCCACTCCAAGGGAATGGAATCCGACTACAAGGAGAGCCAATATCAGGACTCCAAATCCTACTCCCGCAAACATCAGATAGGGCATATCAATGCGATAGGCAAATTCCTGCAACCACATATTGCTGAAGTAATAGGCAGGGTAAAAAGCCAATCCAAATGAAATCAACACTAACCAAAAATACTGCGTGGAGATCAATCCGATAAGCTGCAAAACTCCAGCTCCAAGTACTTTCCGGATGCTTATTTCTTTGGTTCTTTGTGCAATGGTGAAGGAAGAAAGTCCAAATAGACCCAATATTGAAATCAAAATGGCCATTCCGGAGGCAAAGCCCAATACACCCTGAATCTTGCGGTCTTCTTCATAAAATTGGGCCAATTGCTCATCCATGAAACTGAATGAAACTGTTTCCTGAGGATACATTTCCTTGTATTGATTCTCCAACCTTTCTTTGGCGAAAGCCAGGTTTTGCTTACCTGATACTTTGGCAATCATCATATGAAAGTAATCCGGATTAAAAGTCAGCACCATAGGCATGATTTCTTCCTTCAAACTTGATGCATTAAAATTTTCCAGGACACCAACTATTGTTTTGGAACTTCCTCCAAAAGTAACTATGGTACCTACAGCTTCGGAAGGATTGCTGAAACCTGCTTCTCTAAGGAATTTACGGTTGACCAATAATTCATCTTGCTGATTATGGGCTTTTCTTCCGTCCAATAATTTGATCTGATGGACATCCACAAATGCCGAATCCACATTCATGGTGTGGACGAACAGCATGGATTCACTTGTATCCTTGGTAATATAAAGGTCTGATGTCCACATGCTGTTGGAAGAAACCAACACCCCACTAAGACTCACTCCTTGTACAAAACTTTCGTTTCTCAATCTATCCGCTAGCGTTTCCCTGGTATCTCTATCTCCCCTAAATGGGAGATTGGTATATAGCACAGCATCCTTTTCAAAACCCAAAGGCTGGGAACTGATATATTTCAATTGGGAGGTCAGCACCGTGACCAGAATGATAAATGCAATGGATGCGGAAAATTGGAGCACAGTAAGATTTTTTCTCAAAAATACCCCCAAAGAAAACCCATGGACATAATGTATCTCACCTTTTAGGGCTTTTTGAGGCTGATATCTTGCCAATACCAAAGCCGGATATAGCCCTGACACAAAAGTAAGCAACAACATCAAACCGAAAAGAAACACAAGACTCAAACTGTTGATATAGGAAGGTTCAAAACCTTGTGGAAGGTAATCCTGGAAATATTTCGTGATCAGGTCTGCGAATAAAACAGCGAAAAACCCTGCGATAAATACAATGGCAAAAGTTTCACTTAGAAACTGAAAAATCAATTGCCTCCGCTGACTGCCCAAAGTTTTTCTGATACCAACTTCTTTGGCCCTGTTGATGGCCTGGGCGGTCTCCAGATTGATAAAATTCAGGCAAGCCAACAATAAAATAATGATACCGATGTAAATCAGCCCATCCAACATGGCTTGAGAAACTGCTGTATCATCATAATTTTCATTGAAATGGATATTGGCCAAGGGCTCGGCAAGAAAATAAGTACTGGAATTGTCCTCACCCCTATAGTGTTTTTCGGAAATGCTTTTCAATCCTTCATCAATATCTGATTGGGTGGCATGTACAGCCGACAACACAAATAGCTGACTGGAAGTATTGAAATTGCCCCAACTTTGAAGACCATACCAATTTTCTTTTTCTTTTTTGTTGATGGTACTGAAAGAGATGAAATCCTGAAAAAAGAAATCCGTTCTCTCCTCATAATCTTTGACCACACCTTTTACCTGTGCCATGATGGAATCATTGGCATCTATCCATAAAATTTCCTTGCCCAAAACATCGTGTGGTGCCAATCCCGGAAAATATTTTTCCATACTGGCTACAGTAATCACCGCTGAACCGGGTTCCTCCAAGGCAGTAACCGGATCACCTGCCAACCATTCTCTTTGGAAAATCTGCATAAAACCGGGATCTGCAAAGGCCACCTTATTGCTTCGACCAAGCTGCCGGTTTTGCCCCGGTATCGACACCATAGTTTCATGCAGGGTATAAAATCGGCCCTTGCCGGAAATATTGGCGAGTTCTTGGTCGATCACTTCACCTAATGGCCCGGGTATGGCAGGAGATTGATTTGGGATGCCCGGTTCCCATTCCATGCTGGAATTGATCCTAAAAATCCTGTCGGCATTGGTATGAAATTTATCAAAGTCATGGGCAAAATACACCACATTGAAAACCAGTAAACAAACAGCCATTCCTAAAGATAGACCCAACACATGGACCAAAGTCCGGAGTTTGTTCCGCTTGATATTTCTGATGGCGATGATAAGGTAGTTTTTTAGCATGGTTTTATTATTGGAAGTTGGAAGTCCGATGTCGGATGAAGAGACAGGTGTCCAGAGTGGAAAGAAGACGGAAGATCCATACATCTTGGCAGGGTAATCACCGATGACGTTCGTCCTAAATAAGATTTTTCATGTTTTTTTTTAACTCTTTCTTTGACATTCTTTATCGTCCGTGCCTACGGCACTTTAAATTATCATCCTTATTCCCTACCAATGACAGATATTCATATTGATGGTTTAGAACTATAAATAGCATTCAATTCTTTAAAGGACTTTGCCTTGTCACCTCGATCCCCCCGATAGCTAACGGGGCTATCGTGGAGAGAGGTCTATGGCCTGATGTCATTACCAATTCTGAACATTTTAATAATGTTGGGGACTCGCAATGACGCACCACCTTCATCCCTCATCCTTTCTTCAATCCTTCAACCCACTCGGTCTCAATTCTTAAATCTTAAATCTAAGATCTTAAATCTAAAATTTTCCCCCCTCATCCTTCAAATCACTCGCTTTTCAAAGACTCCACCGGATTGGACCAAGCGGCCTGAACAGAACGGTAGCCTACTGTCAATAAAGCAATCAGGGCAACGAATACGATAGAAAACGCATACAAGTCCCAGGAAATCTCAATCTTGGAAGCGTAATCCTGCAGCCATTTATTCATCAGGAACGTGGCCAAGGGTGCCGCCAAAACAAAAGCAGTGAGCAGCAAGACCAGGTATTCTTTGGAGAACATCCCTAGAACCTGTGCCGAACTAGCGCCCAATACTTTTCTGACTCCTATTTCCTTGACCTTCATGGCAGCCATAAAAGACACCAATCCATACAAACCTATGCAGCCTACGAGCACAGCTATCAGGGAGAAGATCAAAAACAAGAGGGTCAATTTTTCCTCTGCCTCGTAAAACTGCGCTATTCTTTCATCAAGGAAAATGTACTCAAATGTAAACTCAGGATACAATCCAGCAAATATTTTTTCTGCCTCAGCTAACACCAGGTTGGCATTTGCACCGCTGATTTTCATACCCACAGTGCTGAACAAATGTTGGTTGTTATAAATGACCATTGGTTCCAATTCTGATTTGAGTGATCGGGCATAAAAATCCCTTACCACTCCTGTCACCGGTGCATCAATGCCACCTATCTTAATATAAGTGCCCACCATGTCCTCCGGGTTAACGAATCCTGCTTTTTTGGCAAATGCCTCTGTTGCCAGAAATCGGGTGACGGTATCTTCTTTGATCAGGTTTTCCCCCGTCAATAAATCCAGGCCATACGTATCAATAAAATATTCATCTCCGGGCTTAATATACACCGTGTACTCCTCACCGCTTTCCACCATAATGGCATTGGTCGAAGAGGTGGAGGTGGAAGCAGGTTCTGTAAAGGACAGGGAAACGGTTTCCATGCCGTTCAGATTTCTAAGTCTTTCGGCAAGCAAGGTCGATTTTTCTGCATTCCTTTCAGGTATGGAAAAAGAAACTACTGCCTCCTTTTGAAATCCCAGATCAGCAGACCTCAGGTGGCGCATCTGCATGACTAACACCATTGTACCGATGATAAAGAACTGGGTAATCATAAACTGAAATACCACCAAACCTTTTCTCAATACATAGGAACTGCTGTTTTTGGTCTGAAATTGATTTTTGATCGCGGAGACCGGATTGAGTTTGCTAAGATTGAAAGAAGGATAAAATCCGGCAGTCAGACTCACCAACAACCATAGCCCAAGGACAATCGCTACTCCCGAAGGTGTCTGGAAAACGGCAAAATCTGCTTTGGCGCCCAAGAAATCATTGAGGTACTTGAGTGCAACATTGCTAATCACTAAAGAGGTGAAAATTGCAAAAAGACAGATCAAACCTGTTTCACTTAAGAACTGGTAAACGATATGTCTTCTATTTCCTCCAAATACCTTTCTTAAACCCACTTCTTTAGACCTTTTGCCGGATAGTGCCGTACTCAGGTTGATAAAATTGATGCTGGCGGTCAGCAGGAGAAAAAGAGCCACCATCACCAAGGAGTGAAGAACCGTGTATGAAGTGCTCTTGTAAGTGAAATTGCTATAGCGTTCATTAAACTGCAAATCAGATAAGGGCTGCAACCAATGGGTTCGATTTGTCTTGTTTTTATCCCCTAGGTATTTGTCCACAAATGTGGGAATTCCCGCTTCTATCCTTGATTTGGCCTCAGGATCTGAGATGGCCAGGTACAATTGGTCATCACTGTAAATGCTAAACCATCCTCCCGATTCTCTGCTTTCACGGAGATTTTCGTAAGACATCAAAATATGAAATGGGAAATGGGTGTTGTCGGGAAAATCTTCCATCACCGCAGTGACGGCGAATACATCTCCTTTTTGAAACTGAAAGGTTTTGCCGATCGCTTCCTCCGTACCGAATAATTTCTCAGCCTGGCTTTTGGATATTACAGCCTGATTTGATGCATTTAAAATCCCGTTTGAGTTTCCCTTTAATATCTTTCTTTCAAAGAACTCAAAAAAATCATCCGTAGTGTAAGCAACATCATTTTCCAAAAAATGATTTTCCTGTTCCCCTTCACTGACCGCAAGCAAACCATTGTGTCCACCTGAAATCAGCACTGAAGCATCTATTCCAGCAAAATCCTGTACAAAAGCCTCCTTAAGAACAGCAGGCACTCCTGGAGTATAAAATTCTCTTGCACCCTCGAAAGAATCCGTCACCAACCTGTAAGTATGGTCAGCATGCGGATGGAAGTTATCAAAACTTTTCAAATGTGCGACCAAAGCAAAAACCAACATGCAGGCACTGATGCCAAGGCTTAGTCCAAAAACATTTACCGCAGCATACACCTTTCTCTTTAAGAGGTTTCTCCAGGCAATAAGCAGATAATTGTATAGCATATTTTTTCTTTACATTAATTTTTAAAAATTCCGGGAATAAAAACAATCATTCCGGACCAATACACCTTTGCCAATACCTATGCCAAGTGAAAATGTCCATAACGGCCTGTATCGGCTCTGATTCAGGAATAATTGCCATTTGCTGCGAACATTATTGTTCGTGGGCGAACGAAATCATTCACTTCTAAGAGATTTTGTGGGATTGGAAGAAATGGTTTTTTGGGCGTGCAGCCAAATAATCAGAAACAGCAAAGATCCCAACCCAAATAACATTAAACCGAAATTTTGCCATGGCATGTTGATCCGGTATGCAAATCCCTTGAGCCATTCATGACCAACATACCATGACACTGGGATTGCTATTGCCAAAGCCAATAAAACAGGCCATGCAAATTCCAACAACAATACCTTCAAAACCTGCATTGAGGAAGCACCAAACACCCTTCGGATTCCGATTTCTTTGGTCTTGCGCATGGAATTAAATGTGGCCAAACCTACTACACCGATGATCGCCGTGATGAAACAAATTAATGAAAATATGATGACCAATCTGGAAATCACGATTTCTGATTTGTATAGATTGGCAAAAGTTTCATCCTGAAACCAATATTTCATGGTGAAATCGGGTTCAATAGCATGATAAGCACCTTGAATAACTTCCATTGCCCTCATGGTGGTACCGGGTGCGTATTTGACATAGATGGCCGTCACATTCTCAATTGGTTTCCTATAAATGATAACCGGCTCAATGGATTCTTTCAGGGAATTGGTATGGAAATCATTGACCACCCCTATGATTTCACAGTTGATATAATCATACAATCGGATGGTGGCCCCTACCGGCTGGCTTAGCCCCATCATCTTTGCCGTACTTTCTGATATGATAGCCTCAGTGGCCAATGAATCTTTGGTTACTTTTTCACTGATAAAACCTCTTCCTTCTGTAACTTCAAGACCGAGAAGGTCAGGAAAGTCATACCTGCTTCCAATGACCTGGAAAGAAATCTGTGTATCAGGGGATTTACCAGGCCAATCAACCAAAATAGTCCCGGCACCTACTTCCAAAGGATTGGCATCAGAAGCACTTACTTTTTCAATCTCCCCGTATTTCAGCAATTCATTTTTAAAGGGTTCAAAGTTTTTGAGGAGCTTGAAAGTGGGTTCCAACCTGATCATATTTTCGCGGTCAAATCCAAGATTCTTGGTCTGCATAAAATCCAATTGGTAATAAATGACACTGCTGAACAAAATGATGCCGATGGAAATGGCCAATTGGAAGGCGATCAACATCTTCCGAATATTCAATGAACCGGAATTCACCTGTACCAAGCCCTTGAGAATCTTCGCTGTTCGAAGAGATGACAACACAAATGCTGGATAAGCACCGGAAAGCACCGTCAAAACCAAAAGAAATCCCAAGATAAACAGGACGGATTTAAGGTCGGCAAGCTGCCAAATACTGATCTGATCATCTACCAATTGGTTGAATCCGGGCAATATCAGCCATGTCAGGAGAAATCCCAGCCCAAGAGCCAGAAAAACCATGAAATAGGACTCACATAAAAACTGGAAAATCAGATTGGCCCTATCAGCACCAACGGCCTTTTTGACACCGATCTCCTTCCATCTCAGGGAAGCCCTCGCAGTGGTGAGGTTGACAAAATTCGTGATGGCGACTAAAATTATCAAAAAACCTATCAAACCAAATTGGATGATTTGGTCAATGCGTCCGCCGCTGTTTAGGCCATTTTCATAATTACTGTTGAGATACCATTTGGAAAATGAAACTGCTTCATAAACCAGGCCATAAGACTGATTGCCTTCGCCGATTACCTTTGTGTCATTCAGTTTTTCAGATAGCAAAGGAGCATTGGTCCCGGAACTTGATTTGAGGTAAACATCAAAGAAATTGCCGGACAATTGTTCCTCATTGATGCCCCATTGGTTTTGGAGCATCTGCATGGGCAATGCAAAATCAAACTTGATGGATGATTGGTTGGGAATATCCTGAAAAACTGCGGCTACCACCACCTCTTTATTGCGATCAATCATAATGGTCTTGCCAACCGGGTCATCTGAACCATACAGGATTGAAGCCATATTTTCCGAAATGGCGATTGAAGCAGGATTTTTCAATGGTTCTTGTCCACCTTTTAAAATAGGAAAACTAAAGGTCTGGAACAGGTTCTCGCTGGCATAAACCCCATTCAAATACACACATTCATCGACTTCCCTATCCGGCCAAAAGCACAGTTCATGCGGCCACCTGTTTCCGGTGGAAATATGCGTTGCTGCCTCCACTTCGGGAACACCTGAAACATCCATATTATAACCTGCCATAAAATAGGTCTGTTTGGCACCATCCGCATCTCTATGGGTGATCACTTTATACAACCTGTCCGAATCCGAATGGAATTTATCATAAGACCATTGGTGGTGTCCCCATAGAAAAATCAATAAGGAACAGGCAATAGCAATGGATAGACCCATCAAAGTCAACAGTGAATGTCCCGGAAACCGGCTAAAATTTCTAACAAAAATCTTCAAGTAATTCAAAATCATATCGGTGAGGTAAAAGGTTGATCCTGTGGTTTGGGAATAACTTGGGCATAGTTAAAAGATTAAAATCTCAAGTTAATATTCCGTAACCTTCTCTTTGCCAATACCCATGCCAAGTGAAAATGGTCGTATTAGCACAAAACAGGCTTAGGTCAGGGAAAAAAGGATTTTGTTGTGAACAATATTGTCCGTGGGCGGACGAAAGTAGAGGCGGATTAGATCCTATATTTTTTTTAAAAATCATAGTTGAGTAAAAGGATTATCTCATGCAATTCAGAAAATTTGAATTGTATTGGTAATACTCGCTCGTTTTTGCTATAAACATCTGACCCTTTCAGGGTCGGCTCCCGATGTAACATGGTCTTCAAACAAGTCTCAATCGAAAATCTGACCAATTATCCTGAAGGGATAAAATGTTTATAGTTATTTTAAATACTTGCTAAAACGTCGACCCAGAATGGGTCGTATCACTATTTTACGAAGCTTCTATTCGACCTCTTCGATATCGTTGGTCTAAACTCCATCTTTCTTTCTCTAAACAGATGACCCTTTCAGGGTCGGCTGTCCTGTTGTAAGTCTTTCATATAGTCATATAGGGAGTTCTGTCCAATTATCCTGAAGGATAAAATGTTTATAGTTGATTAAACAAATGCTAAATCGTCGACCCAGAATGAGTAGTATCACTATTTCATTTCAGCAAAGCTTTTATTCGACCCCTTCGAGGTCGTTGGTTTACTCTCCATCTTTCTTTCTATAAACATATGACCCATTCTGGGTCGGTAAACAGTGGTGAAAGATCTTCGTTAAAGCCCAATTGTAAACCTGACCTATTATCCTGAAGGGATAACATGTTTATAGATAATAAAATACTTGCAAAACAGGTCAACTCTGATAGGGTCGCATAAACTTTTGCCTAACAAGAATCAATCATCTTCAATCCAATCAAACAAATATTCATCTTTATACTCGATCTGGAATCTTTTTAAAAACGCAATATATTCTTCCTTAAAGGTGATTTTTTTATGATGCTCCTTTTGATTATTGATGTAGGCAATTACTTTGTCCAAAGCTGAGTGGGAATAAGAAAATGCCCCGTATCCATCCTGCCATTTGAATTTGTATTTGGTAAACCTTTTTTCGTTGACGAATTTATTTGATGCTTTTTTAACCTCCATTACCAAATCAGAAAGACGACAAGAAGGTTTCATTCCAATAAGGATATGGATATGATCAGGCATTCCGTTAATTGCCAAAAGTTTTTGATCCTTATTTTTAAAAACCCCCGTAATATATTTGTATAATTCTTCTTCCCAATTGCTTTGAATTAGGGAATTCCTTCCTTGAACAGCAAATACTACCTGAATATAGATTTTTGAGAAAGTTCCTACCATCTGTTTAATGTTTTAAGGTTCAGAATAATTTGATTTATTCAAATTTAACCAATTCACGAAAACCATAAAATCCCCTGTTCAGGGTATTTTTATGCATAAATTGTCAGTAATCATAAAAGAAAAGAGAAAGAATGCTTGTTTTTTGGCAGCTCAGATTCGACCCCTTCGGGGTCGATGTTCCATATACATTTATTTTCACTATAAACATGTGACCCTTTCAGGGTCGTTTCACAATGATTTCAAGTTTTTCAACAAGTCTCAATCGAAAATTTGGCTAATTATCCCGAAGGGATAACATGTTTATAGAAAATAAAATAAATGCAATACAGGTCGACCCTGAAGGGGTCGCATAATCTTTTATCTAACAATAATCAATCATCTTCAATCCAATCAAAAAAATATTCATCTTTATACTCACCTTTTTTCATTGACGAATTTATTTGATGCTTTTTTAACTTTCATTAGCAAATCAGAAAGGCGACACGGAAGGTTTCATTTCATCCCTCTTCTGTGCAAAAAGCCATTCCAGTACACCCGGTGTATCCTCAATTATTTCCCAGCCATGGCCTCCTTTTGGAGACTCAGTGTAGCGGGGATCGCCTCCGGCTTTTCGGATGGCTTCAATCACGGCTCTTGAACCGCTTACCGGCACGTTTCTGTCTTTTGCTCCATGGAAAGCCCATATAGCAACATCCACCATATTCGGAGCAAGATTAGGATCACCTTCTCCTGCAAAAGGGATTGCGGCGGCAAACTTTTCCGGATGTGTTCCAATTAAGTGCCAGGCCCCATATCCTCCCAGCGAATGGCCTGCAACAAAAAGTCTGTTTTCGTCAATGGCAAACTCATCCGTCAGAGAACCCATTGTCTCAAAAACCAATTCATCTATCGCAGGTAAATTGGGAAGACCTCCCCAGGAAGATCCGGGAGGGCATTGGGGAACAAAAACGAAAGCAGGATATTTCTCCCTGTTTTCCATTCTGGATAGCATCCTGGCAAAAAGGGATCCATCGAATTGTCTGAAATTATCCGTACCATAGCCTGCCCCTCCATGCAGGCATACTACCATTGGATACTGTTTGTCGGGATCGTAATCCAATGGTAGAAGCAAGCGATAAAGCAAGGTGTCTCCTTCACTGTTAATAAAACTCCTTGCTTCAAAGGGTTTGGCCATAGCCTTCGTGCTGGGAGATGCATACGTACTCCAATGGCTTTGTAAGCCTACCATAACACCAAATACCAATATTAACAACACATTTACTCCGCCCAAACCAGTTAGTGGCTCTGAATATTTATATGGGCAGGATGTCTCAGGATTTGATTTTGATGCCTTTAGTTCAGTATAAAAAACTATGATCAATGGAATAAATTCCAAGCTTGCTGCCAATGAAATCCATTGGGTCAATTGGATGATTGCACTATTGGGCGGTCCTGGCAGGGTATTCAGACTCAGGTTCAAAACATAGGCCGAGAAGACCCCTACGATCAAAATTAAAATCCCCATTGCCCTTAGCCATGGATTTTTTCCTGCTTTGGAAAAAACCAGGCTTATACCAAATAATAAACCTGCGCCAAGTGAAAGAATATAAATCGGGATATAATAGTCCTGTAATTGTTTCAGCATTGCCTGCAAGAGAAAATAGAAAAAGACATTTTGTAATAGCCCAAATATAACAACCATCAATCCTGTCACAAATGCAAATTTGTACGCTTTATGTTGAAAGTATTTCAGCATGAATATGGATCCGATCAATGCAGTTCCTATAAGGACCAACAACCAATTACCAAAAGAATGCAGGTTGTGCAAATGGAAATTAATCTGAAAAAAAACAATGCTAGTAAATAAAGCAGCAATCACAAACAGTCCAAGAAAAAAGATCCCAAAGAAATAAAAGTCCCGATTCATAGTTTTTGATATAAGTTTCCGGTGACAGTTTGTTTCATCTACCATTGATGAGAGCAAAACAAACAGCTTGTAATCAACAAGATAGTTGATTTTTCAAATACCTACAAACCTATATATTTTCAGGTGTTCCGGTGGCTGCATCAAAGATGACATCTAATCTATTCAGAGCTTCTCTATAATCTGCCTCTGTTATTATCAATTTTATGTTCATAGATCATGTTTGCATCAATCCCACCGAAAAACTCGGGTTCATTCGACCCTTTTAGGGTCGCTGGTTAGAAAACAATCATTTTTTCTATAAACATATGACCCTTTCAGGGTCGGCTCTCGATGTTTGAAAGTCTTTCAACAAGTCTCAATTGTGTTCTGGCCGATTATCCTGAAGGGATAACATGTTTATAGATAATAAATTACATGCAAAACAGGCCGACCCAGAATGGGTCGTATCACTATTTCAACGAAGCTTCTATTCGACCTCTTCTAGGTCGTTGGCCCACACACTTTCATTATTTCTATTTGACCCTTTCAAGGTCGGATTGAAGGTAATTTTTCTATGATCAATAGCTACCAAACTGCTTTAAATGGTGATCAAGATGCTTATAAATCATCCTTGACCATTCATTACGGTTGAGGTTCCCGAAGAATGGATGTGGGAATAACTGATCTTGCCTTTTTACTTTCTCGAGATAATTCAATAAATCCACTTTTTCCAATTCAATATCAGTCAGTAAAAAATCATTGGTTGCCACATTCATTTCCTTTGGTGTCATTGCTCCTTTAGGCCAGGGTAGATTTGAAAAAATCAACCACTTTCCCAATCCTGTTCGCATCAAAAAAAGACCTTGGGGCTTAGAGGTAATTTCACCCAGTGCCAGTTTTAATTGTGCAGTGCAATGAACAAGCATTTGCTGCAGGTTCATTTTGCCCCATTGTCTGGGACTTGTAGCTGAAAGTCCCATTATCCTTTTTCTGATTGCTGCATAATCTGCTTCATTTAGGATGGTTTTCATAAAGGTTTTGCTTTATTGGTGTGTAAGTCAGTTTGATTTTGTTGGGTATTTATGATGGCAAGACCCTCTTAGTTGGATAGTTATTATTTAATGAAGTCAAGTTTATGGAGCGTTAAAACTTGAAATTATAGGCATTTTGCAGGCAGGTCTTGTCTTCCCGATACTCCGGGCAAGCTATGATTCTTGATTCTTAAGCCTAGCCAGATGTCTCTCCCGTACAGCTGTCGGGATCGACATGACAAGGAGAAGTCTATGTAAATAGTTTAGGTATTAAATTATCAAAGCATCATTATGTGTCTTGAATTTCGCTTTATCTTCAAGGTTCCCCAATACCCAGGGCAGGCTTTGGTTCTTGAATCTTGGTTCCCCGTGCCGATAGCTATCGGTACGGGGCAGGCTTTGGTTCTTGAATCTTGTACCATGTCTCTCGCATCTCGGTTCTCGCTTCTTGATTCTTGGTTCCCCGATACTCGGGGCAGGCTTTGTTTCTTGGTTCTAGTCTCTCGCATTTCGCTTCCCGCCTCTCGATTCTTTCTTGGCTCTTGTTTCTTGGCTCTTGACACTGTCTCACGCATCTCGCCTCTCACTTCCCTCTCCCTATTTCCCCAATATTTTATCCGCTCTTCTTTTGAGATCCTCAAAGTCATTTTTTTCTTTAATATCTCTCTTCCCCAAGTTCAAAACCATCTCAGCATGTTTGAGAACTGCTTTTCGGTGGCTTTCTTTCTTTGTAAATCCAATAATGGTTACCAAAGCTTCCATCAACCTGATAATGACTGCTGTGCTTCCTGCGGAAAACTGCCTTATTTGGTTGAATGAAGCATCTAGAACCCCCTCAAAATCCAAAGTATCCGCTATTATTCTGAGATAACCCTCTTCATCAAATCGATATTTCAGAGGAAATTCAGCCTCAGCTAAATAGCACATGGTCGAAGTAAGGTGATCGATACAAACTATTGCAGTAAAGGGGTCATTAACTCCAGAAGAAAGGGCTCTTGCAGCGATTTCCACCATCTGATATATAGAATATTCAAGGTCTTGTTGTGGTGTTTTGGTCTTGCCAATGACAAACTGATCTACCAAGCTTTCCAACGCTTTTTCCTCCAAATTTTTGTTTGAGTAAAGCATTCCAATTTCCATACCTTTTACCAAATAACTACCCGGACGATAATTCAACTCAAATAGCGCATTTTGGTCAACTACCACCTCTATCAAAGAATCACCATCGATATATTGAAAATAACCGCTTTTGGGTGATTTTATAGATGTGTGCATTTTATAAGCTGAAATAGCTGAAACAGCATCAATGTCAAGTCCTTCTTTTTCTTCTCCCATTTTTTCGGGAAATAGTGAATTTACCTGTTCCGCGATAAATTCCGAAATCTCAGAAATCACTTTGTCTGCCTGAATGCTGATTGCAATTTGATGGATAAATACGATGAGCAAAATGATGTTTGCCATCGCGGCTAAAATAGCTGCAAGAATAGAAATGGATGGAATGAAATTATGATCGTTACTGTCTCTAACAGCATTCAAAACAAGTAGGCAATATAAGTAAGTAGATACATAAGACCCCAGAACAACCTGATTGAGCTTTACATACATAAAGTTTTTGATAAGTCTTGGCCCAAACTGAGAAGAGGCCAAGGTCAATGCCACAAGAGTTACAGAAAAAACAGTTCCCGCCACACCGATCATAGCACCTGATATGGTGGACAATATACTACGTGCAGAATCTGAACTATTTACTAAAAAAAAGCGAATCCAGCCTTCATGTGAAATGTCAATTATGCTATCCAAATAGACCAAACCGATGGATAAGAAAATCGAAAAGGCTATAATCAATACCGGCAAAAACCAAAAAGTTGCCAATAATTCTTTTAAATAAAACAGCGGTTTTTTCATAATTCAAAAATGTGGTCAGATAAAGTTAACAACTTGCTTTTATGCACAATTGTCAAACTATACAAAACTCCTTGTTTTCAACAATATAGTCCATATTTAATTAATTACCTTCAATCATGGTCAATTCAAAACAAATAAAATCACAGGCAATTTAGTTGGAATATAATTTTGGAAATGCACTTAGGCCATAATCCCTAATTCTGGCTTTTATATTATTAAATCTATTTTTCCTAAATTCAACCTTCAAACCATTCTAATTTTATTTCGATGTCATACTTATCCCAAATCACCTCACCTACCCTGTTATTGGACGAAAAAATCTGTAGGAACAACCTGAAAAAAATGGCTTTGAAGGCCAAATTCCAGGGAAAGAAACTTGTACCGCATTTTAAGACAGCGCAGTCCCATTTGGTGGGGGAATGGGCAAAGGAGTATGGCATCACGGAAATCACCGTTTCATCCATCAAAATGGCTGAATACTTTTGTGGACATGGCTGGGAAAATATCCACATTGCTTTTCCCTTCAATCCCTTAGAAACCAAAAAGCTCAGTGAGCTGGCCAAAAACCAATCCCTATCCGTACAGCTGATCAATGAAGCTGTCACAGAAAAGCTAGCCAATGAACTCGTTTACCCCGTAGGTTTTTTTATAGAAATCGATGCAGGATATGGGAGAACGGGCGTGGAAGTTTCGGATTTCGGGCTGATCGAAGCCATTTTGAGAAGGGCAAAAAGCACGGATAAACTCAGATTCAAAGGGTTTTACCTTCATCCCGGACATACATACTATACCGAGGACAAGGTTAAAATCTATGAAGAAAGCCTTGCTGCCCTCAACATGCTCAAAAACAAATACCGCACTGAATACCCAAAAATGAACACCAGGATCGGTGATACCCCGGGCTGTGCTGTGGTCGAAGATTTCGGGGATGTGGATGAAATCGGTCCTGGCAACTTTGTTTTCTATGACCTGATGCAGGTCAATATTGGCAGTTGTCAAAAGGAAGATGTGGCGGTAGCACTGGCTGTACCCGTGGTGGACATCAAAAAAGGGAGAAAAGAAATCCTTATCCACGGCGGTGGGGTTCATTTGGCCAAAGACGTACTGACCGAACCCGATGGCAGTAAAAACTTCGGGGAAGTGGTGATCTTGAATGAAAACGGATGGACTGTTCCCGCCGACCGTTCTTACCTGAAAAGTATTTCCCAGGAACATGGTTTGGTAAAGGCTTCTGATGAACTTCTTGCCCAAGTGAAAGTGGGAGATCTATTGGGTATTCTTCCGGTTCATAGCTGTATGACTGCGGATTGTATGAAAAGCTATATGACATTGAATGGTATGTGGGTGGACCATACTGAAGGAATATAAAAACAACGCAACTGTCCGCTTCCTTGCCGGCCAATGTAAGAAGGTATTTTAATTCACGAAATAAACCATACTTATTTTAAAAAGTAGGTCGTTCCTTCCTCCTTGATATCTGATTTCGGGATTGATTCCGATTTCATCACTCAGTTTGATCATACCACCTCCTCCAACATTTAAAGAGTGAAAGGCTTCTCTCCCTTTTGGATTGAACTCAAAAATCCGGGTGTAGTGCCCATATCCAAGCAATCCGTACCATTGCCTCTCTTTCTCGGAATAGTAGTATCTGGCATTGATATCAAAACCTCTGGCATTGCCAGTAGCAGGAATAAAAAACGTAAATGAAGGAGCTACAGAAAAGTAATTTAAAGGAAAATACTCGCCGGTAAAATTCATTCCGAAAAAACCTTTATCCACTCCCATTTCATAACCATGCATTACACGTATTTGCTCTTTATATTGACCGTAAGAAGCAGTGGATATTATCAAAAACGCAGCTATCAATACTATTTTATCCATCTTTATTTTTTAACAAAATTTAGAATGCAAAGTCTCTGGTTATTGGCCTTCTTCTATCTCTGAAATCAATTGTGTACATCACATTAAGCCTGATAATATGTCTGTTTCTATAGGTTCCCGGTATAGCTGAAGGACCATAAGTCCACATATGGCCTCCAAAAAACATGTAATTGTTATAGGTATAGCCGATGGCTGTATATAACCTGTTTTCTTCAAAAATATTCCAGACTTGATTTCCTGTCTCAAAGAAAAACTCATTGGATGGCGCTATGAAGAAGGTGTGATTCTCCATCTTTGGTTTATTGAGGGGCACGTATGCTGTGATTTTATACCTCCACCTATCAGTATAATTAAATTCAGCACCTACATTATTGCTTCTCTTAAATCTATGCTCAAATCTGAACTGGTGTAAAATTTTCACCGATCCTACTCCTTGGGTAAGTAGCCATTGGTGCCAAAATCTAGGCTCTAAGACGGAATCTACATATTCCTGGCTTCCCCTATCAGGGGCAAAATTCCATACTAATGTTGGACCAAATGTGACTTCAAAATTGTCCGTAAACAGATAGGTAAACCCAAACCTATTGTAGAGCTGACCCATCCTTCTGATAAAATCTGACCTATTGTCGATACTGCTCCTCCTACGATAGTGATTCTCCTGATACCACCACCATTTTTCGGTCATCCTCAATTTGAGGTAAAGTCCATTCCAGTTTTCCGTTGTAGCCGGTAAGCTTATTTTCTCTTGCGGCACCACAATTGGCTGTTGTCCCTGAGCAAATGTGCTTTCAGAACAATACCTAATGCAAAGCCATAAAAATAGACAAATCCCGCCTTTTCTAAATTTCATTAATCCCTAAACTTAAAATTCCAACATTGATTCAATCTTACTCACTGATAGTCTTCGATTGATTTTTCTTTCTTCTCTTCGGGTGTCTGCTTCTCTTAGTTCTCCCATTCGTTCGAAGTATCTGTCTATTTTTGACACCCAATTTTTAATTTGAGTGTAATCTTTTTCATTTATCAGTTGCTCAACATAGTGCTCAAATACTATTTCAGCACTTTCATAAAGTTTAGGTTTAGCCCTTTGGTCATACCTGGTATAGGTGAAGGGATTGAAAGTCTCTTCCATATAAAACTCATCCAATCTTTGTTCCCGCTCACTGATTTTGCTCAAAGATTCATATTTGCTTTCCATTTCATCCAAAAGGTCAAGCATTACTTTTGCTGTTTCTTTTTTCTGGTCAAAATTCTCCTCCTTGGCATATTTTTCATTGAGCTGATTAAAATTGGTTTCAAGAATATTGTCATGAACGGCACGTAGAATTTGACGTGTCATTTGATCAAAATCCTGGATTTCTGTAAACTTCTCATCAAGTTCGTCTTTTCTATCCCTCATCTGTCCTTCAATACCTCTGAGATCATCATCTCTTTCAATTCTTGTCAATGATCCATCTACATAAGATTTTATCTCTGATGTTTTGGTACCGATCTGCGCAATGTACCCTGACAGGGCTGTATAAAAACTTTCTTCAATATTACCCACATTATATTCCAATTCTTTGGTGTAGGTACTATCCTCAAAGGTGTAAGAGATCACATCTTTTTCTCTAAGAAATGGTAATTCTTCACTTGCCAAATACTGGAGGTCGTAAAATTGGATTTCTTTGGTGCGGAATAGATTCATGATTTCAGCGAATTCTGTCAGTTTTTCCAGTTGAAATTGGAAAAAATCATAAGCATAAGAAAGTGAATCAGATTTTTGTCTGTTCAATCTCAAAGCATTTCTTTCCGCATAGTCTCTTACTGTGGACATAAGCACATCAAATTTGCCTGGAAGCTCCTCCACTACCCGTTGCTCACCTCTAGTCAATTCGAAGACAAACCTCCTGGTGTGGACCGGATAATCTATCAACTCTCCATTTGGGTTTACAAATTTGGCATCATAGCGTAGGATGTTCGTTAAAAATATATTTATAAATTGATTACCTGCTCTTTGAACAGCAAACTGATCAGAGCCTGACAAAAAACCATCATTAAATTGAATACCAAACCGGTCTTCCGAAATCCGGAAACCCTTGTTTTCCCCTGCATTTACAGCATTAAGCTTTCTGATCGTTTGAAAAAACACAGACTCCTCAATCATGCTGTCTGTCTCAAGGTTCCTCTTTACCACCCCCAATAAAAACCCATTTTCATATTTCCTCACCTCTGACACTAGAATATCATCCGCTCTGTACACAAAAGTCCATTCACCATTCATAAACCCTTCTTTATTGAGTTCACCCTTAATAAAATGGGTTTTCCCCTCCACAAATGATTTGTATTGGAACTTGCCTTCTATATCTCCATTACGGAACCTAACATCGTCTGCTTGTGACTTTGGAGAAAGCGTTCCATTTAGGTATTCATTCTCTATATACACCCATTTGCCATGGGGCACACCGCTTTGATATTCTGCAGTTAAACTGATTTGTTCACTACTCAGGTCATAATCTAAATTGAATTCTACCACATCCTGGAGCTCTATCCTATGCAATTCATCCTGATACTCCCAATGTCCTGTTTTTAAATCTTGCTCGTAAAACCCAATCACATCTGTCTTATAAAAAATAGTTTTGTCCTCAATGTCCCTTTCTTTTCGGATAAACTTGAACTCGCCTTGCTTAATGATGGCATCACCTTCTCCTTTTATAAAATCAAAGGTTCCAACACCTTTGAGTCCATTAAAAGTGTATTCTCCATCATAGGTTTCTTGAGCCCATACAAAAAATGAAAAAGAATAGAGAATAGTAAACCAAAGTATTTTTTTCATGTAATCGATTAATTTTCAGATAAAGAAGTATATCTCAAAGAGATTTTAATTATCAGATTTTAATTCTGAAACACACTTGTTTGCAAATCCAGATACTTTCTTTAGAAAACAAAAATGCGAATTATGAAATAAATTATCGAATTTTATTCAATTAAGCATTTATGTCAGTTCTCCCTGTTAAGGTTTTTTAAAACAAAGCCGCGAAGTCACATAACCTTTTAGTGTAAAGAAAATATAAAGAGCATAATGATACAAGGAGACCAATTTTAAAACCTAAGGTGAGATAATTCATTACAAAGGAACGATTAATATAGCTTTTTCATGCCTAATGGTTCAAAAAAAAAGCTTCTTTTGTAATCAACCCTTTTATAAAGATCAATATCCCAAAGTCTTCATCATGCTTTCGGAATTCTGTTCCGGTGCAAATAGCCAGTGTTTGATACTGCCATCAGTGTCCCTGTCTATGATGACATGCTTGGGCGCAGGAATCAGACAGTGTTGTATCCCTCCATAGCCTCCAAGTGATTCCTGATAAGCCCCTGTATGGAAGAATCCAATATATTGTTTTCTGCCTTCCTCGATTTTTGGCAGGTAAATATTGAATTGATGGGCTTCGGAATTGTAATAATCCATACTGTCACAGGTCAGACCGCCAAGGTTGATGTTATGATATTCCTCGTCCCAGTTGTTTACGGCCAGCATAATGTATTTTTGGTTCAATCCCCAACTATCAGGCAATTGGGTGATAAAGCTGCCGTCAATCATATACCAGAGTTCCTTGTCATTCTGCAGCTTTTCATCCAATATGGAATACAGCACTGCACCACTTTCGCCTACTGTGAAGCTTCCGAATTCGGTAAAGATATTGGGCTCTTCCGTATGGTTTTTAGCACACATCCATTTGATGTTTTTGACGATCTGTTCAGCCATATATTGATAGTCATAGTCAAAAAACACATTGGTCTTGATAGGCCAGCCACCTCCGATATCCATGGTATCTAAAGTTGGGGCTACTTTTTTCAGATCCACATATTTTTGGATAAAGCGGGTCAGTTCAGACCAATAGTAAGCGGTATCCCTGATACCTGAATTCAAAAAGAAATGCAGCATTTTTAGGCTGACATTGGGATTGTCTTTGATCTTTTCTTCATACAGCTTGATGATGTCATTGTACCTCACGCCCAATCTCGATGTATAGAAACCAAACTTGGGTTCTTCATCCGCTGCAATCCTGATACCAACCTGAAAGGGAACTTTCACATGCTCAAGATAATAATCGATCTCACTGAGATTATCCAATACAGGCACGCAATTCACAAATCCATCATTGAGCAGCTCGGTGATGTATTGCTTGTACAACTGTCTTTTGAAACCGTTACAAACGATATAGGTCTGTTTTGTGATTTTGCCCTTCTCATATAGACTTCTGACCAAGGGAATGTCAAAGGTAGAAGAGGTCTCGATATGGATATCGTTTTTCAGCGCCTCATCCAACACAAAACTAAAATGGGAAGACTTGGTACAGTAGCAATAAGTATAATTTCCTTTATAATTATGTTTCTGAATGGCATTGCCAAAATAGGTTTTCGCATTTTGTATGTTTTCCGAAATCTTGGGCAGGTAGGTCATTTTCAATGGCGTACCGTATTCTTTGATGATTTCCATCAAATTGACTCCGTTGAAGTGGAGTTCGTTATTATTTACATGAAATTCTTTAGTGGGAAAATCAAAGGTCTGTTGAATGAGATCAGTGTATTTATTCATTATAATTGTTGATTTAAAGCTTGAAAACCAACTACAAAACTTGCTTTTAATATTGGGAATTCAAACGAAAAAAGGGGAAAATCCAAATGGAATCTCCCCTTTTCAGTAAGAATTAATTTTATGATTATGTTTATGCGAAAAGCTCCATTCGAAGAAGTTGCTCTTCTTTGGCAAAAGCTTTTTGATTTGCAATTGACTTTTTCAAAATCTGTTTGAACCTGATTTCATCTGATACAAACCTGAAAATCTTGGTCAGGTAGCTGTTGACTGCCATTTCATCAGAGACATAATATTTCAAAGAATACCGGGACAATTCCTTTTCAGATTCAAGGATTACACCCTCTTCCTGCCCCAAACTGATCAATCCATTGAATAGCCCTTTGACAGCTTGGAATTCTTCTGAAAGTTCAAAATAGATGACCTGGAAACTCTTTTTGGCCTCGGGAAAGTTAGGGAAGTTAAAAGAAGCCGTCTCAAGCACATTCACCATTCCGCAGCTTTCCATAATTTCCAATGGGTTCAATCCTTTGGTATTGGCACCTTCTTTTTTGGTGATTTTCTGGAATGCAAATGATTCATTTGCTGCGATTTGAGTGGATAATGAATGTAAGTTCATGACAATAATATTTAAATGACTGATCCAAAAGTAAGAGATGGTTTTTTAATTTCCTAATTACCCTATAATTTTTATAGGGTTTTGATAAAAAATTTTTCAACCAATATTTTATTTTAATATCCGCTATCGCACGAAGTATGAAATAGTCACAACTTTGTCATGGCTGCGATTAAGCTGAAATCCTGTAGAAATCCCTAATACCTTTCATGTATCTCCGTCATGATCCTTACCATTTCATTTCTTACTTCTGAGTTGGGGCGGACAAAATTATTGTTCATAAAGACATATCTATACCCTCTTCCTTTTCTGGTCTCAAGCCACCCGCTTTGTAGATGCATATATTTCAGGGAACCGGTTTTTGCCCAAACAAAGGGTTTACCATTATCAGTTTGATAGGCTGTCCTAAGTGTGCCACTTACTCCACCTTCAGGCAATAATGATTTAAGTCTACCCTTATCCCCGATTTTCTTTTCTATGAGATTCAACACTTCCAAGACTGTACTTGGGGTGAACAGATTAAACCTTGACAATCCGGAACCATCTTCCCAAACAGGCGGATTTTTGAATTCTTTATAATGGTTTTCCAAACCAAACTCAATGGTTGTTTTTACATTCAAGGTGTCTGATATCATTCCGGAACACATCAACAGAATCTGCTCTGCTATAAAATTATCACTGGGAAGCATCATATGCCTGTAAAGACTGTCGGAAGGAATACTGAAATATATATTTGTCTCTGAAGGTTTTTTCTTCATTATTAAATTCACTTCTTTTTTTAAAGTATCCTCTAGCAAAATCCGTGTCACCTGCAGGTCCATGGGAAAAGGTACGGTACTTTGGAAATCACCTGGAATTGTCATCTTCGGATATACCAATTCCTTTCCTGATTTTGACCGGTTAATATTGAATCTTGTTGAAATGATAGTCGAGTCTTGGACAACATATCTGGAAATTGGTTCTGGAAAAACAAACAAACCTAATGTGGTGTCGGATTTAATGGTCGCAAGATTTCCGTACATCGGAAAATAACTTAAATCTGATCTCCAATAACTTGGTTCAAATTCCAGGTCAGGTTCATTTGCCATAAAAATCTGATGTGGAGTATTGGCTAAAAAATCATAAGTTCTACGGTTGTCCAATTTTGGATGAAGAAATGATGGATCACCTGTTCCCCATATGATTAAGGAATCCCCTTCAATCCGATATTTGAAAGCTGGAATTGAATCCCCCAATATGTTGAGGGCTGTATATAAAGTCAATAATTTGGTGTTGGAAGCGGGTACAAAATGGATGTCCTGATGTTGCGCATAAACAATTTTACCGGTTTCTTCCTGAAGAATAAATCCGACAAAATGTTCCTGCATGATCTCAGATTCCATAAACATTTTGCGCACCTTTCTTTCTGTCAGCTTTTGGGCTTCAGATTGGGCAGTGATTGCGAAAAGTAAAATTATCAAAATCGAAAAAGCCTTTTTCATCATGGGTTAAGTTGTTTTTTCAAAAATTCAACTGTAGCCCTATTGACCTTGACCAGGTTTGTATGCTTCATCCAATGATGGGAATCATCCGGTATGATCAGGTATTCGTAGGGCATTTTTCTTTCCTCAAACCTCCTGATCAGATCAACAGTTTGGCTGACCTGAACATTGCGGTCATCATCTCCATGGATAAACAGCACAGGTGATTTCCAGGTATTCAAATAGGCAAGTGGTGAAGAATACCAAGCTGTTGTCATAGCCTTATCAAAATCAGGTGCTTTTTCATAGCCCTCGGGCATCTGAAGTCTGCTTGAAAGTTCGTGAACACCATGAATATCCAC
>NZ_JBGTCA010000032.1:0-27146 GCF_041749095.1 Aquiflexum sp.
TCAATTTAAGGATGTACAACTTTTGATTAGTGGTTCATCTTCATTTGAACTTAACCAACAAATCCAAGAACCACTTACCGGAAGAAAGTGGACCTATAACTTGTGGCCCATCTCTTGGGGTGAGTATGAAAAGGAGGTTGGGTTTTTGAAGTCTGAGCAAAATTTGGAGAATAGATTGATATATGGCTTTTATCCCGATGTACTCAACCAATCAATGAAAGAAGAGAAAGTGTTGATTGAATTGTCTAACAGTTACCTGTACAAAGATGTGTTGATGTATGGGAATTTGAAAAAGCCCAAGTTGATTCAGGATATTTTGGAAGCATTGGCCTACCAAATCGGTCATGAGGTGAAATTCAAAGAAGTAGCTGAAACAGTAGGAGCCGATCCCAAAACAGTGGCTAACTATATTGATGTGCTGGAAAAAGCTTTTGTGGTGTTCAGTCTTTCTTCTTACAGCAAAAACTTGAGAACAGAAATCAAGACGGCCAGAAAAATTTATTTTTACGACAATGGTATTCGAAATGCAATTATTAGAGACTTTACTCCTTTGGCATTAAGGCAAGATGAAGGTGGTCTTTGGGAAAATTTTTTGGTCAGTGAACGGAAAAAGCAGAACTCTTATCAAGAAAGTTTGGCACGCAGCTATTTTTGGAGAACCAAGCAACAGCAGGAAATAGATTATCTGGAGGAATTGGCAGGGAAATTAACAGCCTATGAATTCAAATGGAACCCCAAGAGGAATGTAAATTTCCCAATAACCTTTACAAAAGAATATAACAGCAATAACCTTTTGGTTAATAGAAGGAACTTCAGAGATTTTGCTGGGAATTGAAATTGGGAATAAAGTCAAAAATGCGATTTATTTCACAACCTCATCAAATCATCTAAAGTCTCAAGTGCTTTTGCCAATTCATTGGAGGAAATTTCACCAATTCTCCTGACTAATCGCTCTTTGGATATTGATTGAATATGGAACATCAACAACTCTGAATTTTTGGTCAATCCATTTCTATCATTGGGTTTAATTACCGGATTTCCTTGATAGTTTTTGATTTTGGAAGTAAGTGGAGCGGAAATTACCACAGATAAATATTTGTTGAGCAAATTGCCACTCAGAATCACAATGGGCCTAAGACCTGCCTGTTCACTTCCTTTGGTTGGATTGAGGTCTGCAAACCAGATTTCACCCTGCTTCATCCTCTATTTGTTTCAAATAGTCCGCCATTCCTTCTTCAGCCATCAGTAAAATATTCTCATCTTCTTCTGCTGTTTTATAGGATTTGACATAGGCAGACCTCTTCAAATGTTCCAAATAAAGATTTAAAGCCTGTTCGATCAGTTTGTTTTTTGGCATCGCCAATTTCTTTGCCTGTTCAGCAAGTTTTGCGAGCAATTCATCGGGAAGAGAAGTTGTAAATGTCGCCATATCCTTTTTTATGATATGTAAATATAAAACATATTTACAATTTATAAATACCCCTCAAATGAAAAGTGATTTTCAGGCCAGGAAATTTTTTTAGGCTTTTCTTGAAACAAACCAAATACAGTCGACCCTGAACCGGACATCGCTGCATAATATGCCCCCATTTCATAAAGCTGATATTTGATGGCAGCCAATTCCGGACATTTGGAGAAAATACTGAGCTCAAAATCGTTGACCAAATGCGCTTTCCACATCGATTTGTCAGCCAATATCACCTTTAAGGATTGATTGGGTTTTTTGGGGCTGACACCTGAATAGGCTTCTTTGGTTCCTATATGTATCTGAGTCTTGACCAAAAGGATAAGGTCGCCTTTCAGGTTGACATCTGTCGGTTCCAATATTTCCCCTCTTCCCGTTGCGATCTTAGGGGTGTTTTGAATAAAAAAAGGGCAGTCACTTCCAAGCTGCGCAGAATATTCCTCCAAAAACCAATCCTCCAAATGAAGTTCAAAAAGCTTGTTCATCAGTTTCAAAGCAAATGCGGCATCAGCAGAACCCCCACCTAATCCAGCACCCATAGGGATGTTTTTCAATAAGTGGATGTGCACATTGGGAAGGTCATTGAAATCCTTTCTCAATAATTTTAAAGCCTTGAGAATGAGATTATCCTTTTCATCACCGGGAATAGGAAGACCTGAAACATCAAAAATGGTTTTTTTGTCAACAATCATTTCCAATGCATCAAACAGGGGAATAGGTACCATGCAGGTTTCAATATCATGGTATCCGTCCTTTCTCTTTGCTGTAATGTGTAACCCTAAATTGATTTTGGCATTCGGGAAGCAGATCATTGAGAAAATATTATTATGGTGAACGTAAATATGGGTATAAAAATGAAATCCTTAAAGTCAAAAGTCCTTCTAATGTTCGAAATTAATGATACATGTGAATTATGAGAATGAAATATGATCCACCTCACTTGATATTCAAAATGATTTCCCCGGATTAAGAAATTATTTATTCATATGCCCAAAACATCGGTCATTTTAATTGGTCTTCCGTCTCACTACTTCTTTTACATCGGTCATCGGTCATCTGACATCCAACAATTAAGTAAACTGCCATCATTTTTAACACCCAGAATACTTTTCTGATTTCATTAAGTTTAAATCAAAGAGTTGTCGAATCTTCATCATAATAATTTTTTGATTAAAAAAAATTCAATAAAAATTACATCACATTGAAAATAATTAAAATTGATATAATGTTTTGAAAAAAATAAAATATTCACAAAAATTTAAATTTATATTCCTTTAATTGGTTTATAATCGAAAGTAAATTTTTATAAAAATGTAAAAAGCTGTCTTAAAAATCATTTTTCTGTTTAAAAAAAGAAACTAAATATTGTAAGTGTGGAAATTGGGGTTTAATATTGTAAGAACAAATTCAAAAAAGAACCATAACCACATGTTTAGTATAGTCACTCCGCTCAGCTTTATTATTCTCATTTGTAATAAATGATGGGGCGCTAGACTGTATTTGACAAACAACCATACAAACGTAAGTGCCTCAGATGATGAGGCATTTTTTTTTGTAGCTATTAAACCGACCTAAAGTAATCATGAGTTTGAAAAAACACAGTTGGGAAATCAGTCAGAATGAAGAACATCCCGCAGGAAAAGCCATGTTGTATGCCACGGGCATGTCTGACAAACAAATGAATCAGCCTTTTGTAGGGGTAGCCAGTTGTGGCTATGAAAGCAACCCCTGCAATATGCACCTCAATGACTTCGCCGGTCTGATCAAGGAAGCCTCCGCTACTTATGGTCTGACCGGTTTGGTTTTTAATACCATTGGGATTTCTGATGGTATTTCTATGGGCACCCTTGGGATGAGGTATTCCCTTGTATCCAGGGAAATAATCGCGGATTCCATAGAATCTTTCATTCTTGGACATTCTTTCGATGGTTGTATAGCTGTTGCGGGTTGTGACAAAAATATGCCCGGAGCCATCATGGGAATGTTGAGGATCAATAGGCCGTCAATCATGGTCTATGGCGGCACAATTCGTTCCGGCAATTATAAAGGTGAAAAGCTAAATGTCATTTCTGCCTTTGAGGCCTATGGAAAAAGGGTAAAAGGGGAATTGGGAGACGAAGATTATCAGGGTGTCATCCAAAATGCCTGTCCCGGTGCAGGTGCCTGTGGTGGTATGTACACTGCCAATACCATGTCTTCAGCCATTGAGGCCATGGGAATGTCGTTGCCTTACAGCTCCTCGACTCCCGCCACAGCAGATGAAAAAATACAGGAATGCAAAGAAGTGTCCGAATATTTGAAAATACTTTTGGAAAGGGACATCAAACCAAAAGATATCGTTACCAAAAAGAGCCTTGAAAATGCGGTTACCGTTGCCGTCGCCTTAGGCGGCAGTACCAACGCGGTTTTGCATATCCTGGCCATAGCCAGGACAGCAGGAGTTGATTTTACTTTGGAGGATTTTGAAAGGGTCAATCATGCGACACCTTTATTGGGTGATTTCAAGCCATCGGGCAAATTTTTGATGGAGGACTTGTTTGAGCAGGGCGGACTTCCTGCTTTTATGAAATACCTTTTGAACAATGGCATGCTTCATGGAGATTGCATGACCGTTACCGGTAAAACCCTGGCTGAAAATCTTGCTGATATCGATTCTGTGGTACCTTCTATGGTCAATGTCATCCACCCGATAGAGCAGCCTATAAAAGAAACAGGTCATTTGTGCATTCTAAAAGGTAACTTAGCTCCTGAGGGATCTGTCGCGAAGATTTCCGGAAAAGAAGGGAAATCATTTACGGGTCCTGCCAAAGTATTTGATTCAGAACTCGAAGCCAATGAAGCCATTAAAAACAATCAGGTAAACAAAGGTGAGGTGATAGTAATCCGATACATAGGTCCCAAAGGTGGACCCGGAATGCCGGAAATGCTCAAACCTACCTCCATGATTATAGGGGCCGGTTTAGGTTCGGACGTTGCATTGATCACCGATGGCAGGTTTTCCGGCGGAACCCATGGGTTTGTAGTTGGGCACGTGACACCTGAAGCATACTCAGGCGGCCCCATTGGACTTCTTAAGGATGGAGATATGATTACCATTGATGCGGATTCCCTCAGCCTAACCTGTGAGGTGAGTGATGCTGAAATGGAAGCCAGGAAAAAAGTTTGGAAGAATAAAGACCTCAGTGACCTACAGGGCACTTTGAAAAAATACAGCAAGTTGGTATCCTCCGCCTCTAAGGGATGTGTTACCGATCAATTTTAAAAACATCAACCATGATAAGAGGAGCAGATATCGTAGTAAGATCTCTGATAGCTGAAAATGCTGAATACATTTTCGGTTATCCAGGTGGGGCCATCATGCCCGTTTATGATGCCCTTTATGATTATGCAGATCAGGTGAAGCATGTGTTGACGCGGCACGAACAGGGTGCCATCCATGCGGCACAGGGTTATGCCCGGGTATCCGGCAAAGTTGGAGTTGCTTTGGCTACTTCCGGTCCGGGAGCTACAAATCTGATTACAGGATTAGCTGATGCTCTGATTGACAGTACGCCATTGGTATGTATTACCGGGCAGGTAGCTGCACATCTTTTGGGAACAGATGCTTTTCAGGAAACAGATATGGTAGGTCTTTCCATGCCGGGAACCAAATGGAACATTCAGGTTAGGTCTGTGGAGGAAATTGCCCCTGCCATTGCCAAAGGATTCCACATAGCCAGGTCCGGGAGACCGGGTCCGGTATTGATTGATATCACAAAAAATGCACAAGTTGAATTCGGGGAGTTCAATTATGTTCCCTGTTTGGGAATCCGTTCTTATAGGCCTTATGTTACCGTTGAGAAATCAAAAATACAGGAAGCCGCAACTATAATTAATGAAGCAGAACGACCTTTTGTTCTTTTTGGTCAAGGAGTAGTCATAGGAAAAGCAGAAGAAGAGCTGAAAGCATTTTTGGATAAAACAGGAATTCCTGCTGCCTGCACACTTTTAGGATCCGGATCATTGCCCGAAAGTCATCCATCTTATGTTGGTAAGTTGGGAATGCATGGCAATTATGCGCCGAATATGCTGACCAATAAATGTGACGTCTTAATTGCCATAGGAATGCGCTTTGATGATAGGGTGACCGGGGATTTAAAGAGATACGCCAAGCAGGCCAAAGTGATTCACCTTGAACTTGATCCTGCCGAAATCAATAAAAATGTAAAGTGTACAGTCCCAATCCTAGGAGATTGCAAACAAAGTTTATCCATGCTGACTGAAGCTGTCAAACCGAATCGCCATCCTGAATGGATGCAACGGTTTAGGGAATTTGAGAACGAAGAAAGGGAAGCTGTCATGGGTAAGGACCTTTATGCCACTCAAGGTGGGTTGCATATGGGTGAGGTGATCAGATTAGTCAATCAATACAAGGAAGATGATGCCGTACTGGTGACCGATGTAGGTCAGCATCAGATGATAGCCTGGCGATATTTTGATTACAAAATCACACGGACGCAGATTACCTCCGGAGGTCTGGGAACAATGGGCTTCGCTCTTCCGGCTGCACTTGGGGCACAATTGCACGATTATAACAGGCAGGTGATCTGTGTAGTTGGAGATGGAGGCATTCAGATGACCATTCAGGAATTTGGCACCATTATGCAGACCAAAGCACCGGTGAAGGTGGTTTTGCTCAATAATAATTATCTGGGGATGGTCCGTCAGTGGCAGCAGATGTTTTTTGACAAAAGATACTCCTTCACGGAACTGGAAAACCCTGATTTCATCAAAATAGCTGAGGCATATAATATCAAAGCCGTGAAAGTTACTGAAAGAGAAGAACTCAGTGAGGCGGTTGCGCAGATGTTTATTCATGATGGGCCATTCTTCCTGGAAGTGGTCGTAGAAAAAGAAGATAATGTATTTCCAATGATTGCCACAGGATGTTCTGTGGAGGAAGTTAGATTAAGCTAAGACCTAAAAAGTATATATGAATCGTTATACCATTTTAGTTTACACGGAAAATTTCATTGGAATCCTGAACAGGATCACCATTATTTTCACCAGAAGAGGAATCAATATCAGTGCCCTGACAGCTTCTGAAAGCCGATTGGATGGAATACATAAGATCACCATCGAAGCAACCGTCACAGAAGAGCAGATTATTCAACTTGTAAACCAAATTGAGAAAATTATCGATGTCATCAAGGCATACTATTTTGTGGATGATGAGGTGGTCTATCAGGAGATCGCACTGTATAAAATCCCGATTGATAGCCTAGATCCCAAACTCGAAAAAGTCATCAGGCAGTTCAATGCACATATCATTGCTGCCGAGAAGGAGTTTGTGGTCCTTGAATTTACCGGCCACAAAGAAGATACACAGGCATTGTTGGAAATTCTTAAACCCTTTAACCTGCTGGAGTTTTCCCGTTCGGGAAGGGTGGCTATTGCCAAACCCAAGTTTTCTGTTCAAGAATATTTAAATAATCAAACCTAATAAATAACACTTATGAAACTGAAATTCGGATCAGTAGAAGAAAATGTAGTAACCAGAGAGGAATTTCCTTTGGAGAAAGCTAGAGAAGTATTAAAAGATGAGGTCATCGCCGTCTTGGGCTATGGTGTTCAAGGACCCGGTCAGGCACTCAATCTGAAAGACAACGGCTTCAATGTCATCGTTGGCCAAAGGAAAGGCTCCAAAACCTGGGACAAAGCCGTTGCTGATGGTTGGGTTCCCGGAGAGACTTTGTTTGAATTGGAAGAGGCCTGTGAAAAGGGTACCATTCTACAGTTCTTACTTTCTGATGCAGGTCAGATTGCAGCATGGCCAATGGTCAAAAAGCACCTTACTCCAGGTAAAGCACTTTATTTCTCCCATGGATTTGGAGTGACCTATAAAGAAAAAACGGGTATCATCCCTCCTGCAGACATAGATGTCATTTTGGTCGCTCCCAAAGGATCCGGAACTTCTTTGAGAAGAATGTTTGTGGAAGGTAGAGGATTGAACTCTTCTTATGCAATCTTCCAAGATGGAACCGGTAAAGCTAAAGACAGGGTTATTGCCTTGGGAATTGGTGTTGGATCAGGCTATTTGTTTGAAACGGATTTTTACAGAGAAGTTACATCTGATTTGACAGGTGAAAGAGGTACTTTGATGGGAGCTATTCAGGGGATTTTTGCTGCCCAATACGAAGTATTGAGAGCAAACGGTCATACACCTTCAGAGGCGTTCAATGAAACCGTAGAGGAACTGACCCAAAGTTTGATGCCATTGGTTGCTGAGAACGGAATGGACTGGATGTATGCCAACTGTTCTACGACTGCGCAAAGAGGTGCTTTGGATTGGTGGAAGCCATTCAGAGATGCTACCAAGCCGGTTTTTGAAGAATTGTACAACAGTGTCAAAACCGGTAAAGAAGCCCAAAAATCAATTGATTCCAACAGCAAAGATGATTACAGGGTAAAATTGGAAGCTGAATTGAAGGAATTGAGAGAATCAGAAATGTGGCAGGCAGGTGCGACTGTCAGAAAATTGAGGCCGGAAAACAATTAAAAGATGAGTGAAAAGCTTTGGATATTTGATACTACTCTCCGGGATGGGGAGCAGGTTCCCGGGTGTCAGTTGAACTCCCGGGAAAAGATAGTAGTGGCTAAAGCTTTGGAAGAACTCGGAGTGGATATCATCGAGGCCGGATTTCCAATTTCCAGCCCCGGTGATTTCAATTCTGTGGTTGAAATTTCCAAGGCGGTTTCTAATCCTATCATCTGCGCCCTTTCAAGAGCTGTAGAGAAGGATATACAAGTAGCTGCCGAGGCACTGAAATATGCCAAGAAAGGCAGGATTCATACTGGTATCGGGGTATCACCCTATCATATTCAATATAAATTAAGAACAACTCCCGATAATATTATTGAGCGTGGAGTTAGAGCAGTTCAATATGCCAAAAGTTTTGTAGAGGATGTTGAATTCTATGCAGAGGATGCAGGAAGGGCAGAATTGCCTTTTTTGGCCCAGATCATAGAAGCAGCCATCAAAGCCGGCGCAACAGTGGTCAATATACCCGATACTACAGGTTACTGTCTGCCCGAGCAATATGGAGCCATTATCCGCTATTTGAAAGAAAATGTTTCCAATATTGACAAAGCCATTATATCCACTCATTGCCACAATGACCTTGGCATGGCCACTGCCAATACCATAGCCGGAGTGCAACATGGCGCAAGACAAGCAGAAATGACCATCAATGGAATCGGAGAAAGAGCTGGAAATACCTCTTTGGAGGAAGTAGTAATGGCTATCAAATGCCATCGCGATATTCCGGTACATACCAATATTCAAACAGAAAAAATTTATGGAACGAGCAGGCTGATTTCTAAGTTGATGAATATGCCTGTCCAACCAAACAAAGCCATTGTCGGGAGAAATGCTTTTGCGCACTCTTCAGGTATTCATCAGGATGGTGTATTGAAACACAGGGAGAATTATGAAATCATTGATCCAAAAGAGGTCGGTGTTCATGAGTCATCGATTGTATTGACCGCAAGAAGTGGAAGGGCAGCGCTGAAACACCATTTGGATGCCTTAGGAGTGGAGTTGGAAGGTGAAGCATTGCGGGAGGTTTATGAAGATTTTCTGACTTTGGCTGATTCCAAAAGGGATATTGGTCCAAAAGATTTATTGGCCTTGGTAGGCAAATATTTGGATGAGTCCTCCTTTATCGAATTGGGCAAAGTGAGTTATCAGTCCAATGGTGGGATCAGCGCCACTGTAGAACTGAAAGTGGGTGAAAAAGCATTCGAATCCAAAGCTGAAGGCAATGGTCCTGTGGATGCTGTGCTGAAAGCCATAGAAAAAATAGTGAAGCCTGATATCGTATTGGAGGAATTTCTGATTCAGGCCATCACCGCAGGAAGTGATGATGTTGCTAAAGTACATATGCGCTTGATGAAAGATGAAAAACCATATTATGGGTTTGCGTCCAATTCCGATATCGTATTGGCTTCCGCCCAGGCATATGTAGATGCCTTAAATAAAATACCTGTCAAAGACAAAGTGATCCAAGAGTAAAATGGAAAAGAAAACATTATTTGATAAAATATGGGATGCGCATGTGGTACGTTCTGTGCCTGGAGGGCCTGATGTATTCTTCATTGATAAACATTTTATCCATGAAGTGACCAGTCCGGTTGCATTCCTTAATCTTGAAAAACGTGGTGTGGGTGTATTGTATCCTGAAAGGACTATAGCTACCCCTGACCACAATGTACCTACTGTAGATCAGGACAAGACCATCAAAGATAAACTTTCCCGCATGCAAGTTGAGAGACTTAGGGAGAATTGTGAGAAGCACAATATTGAACTGCATGACCTTGGGTCGGCACATCATGGCATTGTCCATGTGATCGGTCCCGAATTGGGCGTGACGCAACCGGGAATGACCATCGTCTGTGGTGATAGCCATACCTCTACACACGGAGCATTTGGTGCAATTGCTTTTGGTATTGGTACTTCTGAGGTTGAAATGGTATTTGCTACCCAGTGTATCATGCAGACCAAAGCAAAGAAAATGAAAATTACCGTGGATGGTGAGTTGGGAAAGGGCGTGACTTCAAAAGACATCATTCTATACATCATTGCCAAGATTTCCGCTGCCGGAGCAACAGGCTATTTTGTCGAATATGCAGGATCTGCGATTACCGGCCTCAGCATGGAAGCCCGAATGACCATTTGTAACATGAGCATAGAAATGGGTGCAAGAGGTGGATTGATTGCTCCTGATGAAACTACTTTCAATTATTTGAAAGGAAAGCAATATGCGCCGAAAAGTGAGGATTGGGAAAAAGCTGTAGCACATTGGAGAACCCTGAAAACAGATGATGGGGCCGTGTTTGATAAAGAGTACCATTTTGATGGAAATGACATCGAACCAATGATCACCTATGGTACCAATCCGGGAATGGGGATCAAAGTCAGAGGTTTTATTCCTACCACAGAAGGAATGGAAGGAAGTAATAAGTCATCCTACCTGAAGTCTTTGGAATATATGGGCTTTGCACCGGGTGAGGCGATTAAAGGGAAAAAGGTGGATTTTGTTTTTGTCGGAAGCTGTACTAACGGCAGGATAGAAGATATCCGTTCTGTTGCCCAGTTTGTCAAGGGAAAACACAAAGCCGATAACATTACAGCTTGGATAGTTCCCGGTTCGAGGGAAGTGGAAAAAATGGCGCATGAAGAAGGCCTTGTTAAGATCTTGGAGGATGCAGGTTTTGAACTTCGACAACCGGGATGTTCCGCTTGTTTGGCTATGAATGACGATAAAATTCCTTCCGGTAAATATGCTGTTTCCACCTCAAATAGAAACTTTGAAGGAAGACAGGGACCGGGTGCAAGGACTTTATTGGCCAGTCCCCTTACGGTAGCGGCAGTGGCAGTGACAGGTGAAATCAGTGATCCAAGAGATGTGTTTTAATCCAAATCAAAAAAGAAAATGGCTTACGATAAATTTAATATACTCAAAAGTACAGTAATCCCTTTGTCTTCTGAAAATGTGGACACAGATCAGATTATACCTGCACGTTTCCTAAAGGCGACGGAAAGAGAAGGATTTGGAGACAACCTTTTCCGTGATTGGCGATACGATGCGGAAGGCAATCCCAAAAAAGACTTTGTGCTCAATGACCCCACTTATTCCGGTAAAATCTTGTTGGCCGGTAAAAATTTTGGATCTGGATCCAGCAGAGAGCATGCCGTTTGGGCGCTTTATGATTATGGGTTCAGGTGTGTAATTTCCAGCTTTTTCGCGGATATTTTCAAAAACAACTGCCTTAATATCGGGGTTCTTCCGGTAACCATCAGCGCTGAGTTTGCAGAAGTCTTGTTCAAAGTTGTTGAAGAAAACCCAAAGACAGAAGTTGAAATTGATATTGACAAGCAGACCATTATTTTGATCAGTACAGGTCAACATGAGTCTTTTGATATCAATTCCTACAAAAAAGAAAACATGAAAAACGGCTTCGATGACATAGATTATCTTCTCAACATCAAAGAAGAAATCATCACCTTCTCCGAAAATAAATACTGACCTTCTGAATCAAAATATTGTCGATTTTTAAATCCAATCCCGATAACTACCGGACTACAATTTAAAATCTGCGATCTACAATCTAAAATCCAAATGGGTAACAACAGGAAAATAGAAATCATGGATACCACACTGAGGGATGGCGAACAGACCTCGGGAGTTTCTTTCCTGCCTTCCGAAAAACTTCAGATAGCTAAATTGCTATTGGAAGAATTGAAGGTGGACAGGATTGAGGTGGCTTCAGCCAGGGTTTCGGAGGGTGAAATGGAAGCTGTGAAAAAAATTACCCAATGGGCCTCTGAAAAAGGATATTTGGATAAAGTGGAAGTATTGGGTTTTGTGGATACTCCGACCTCTGTAGATTGGATTTTGGAATCAGGTGCTCAGGTGATGAACCTTTTGACGAAGGGTTCAGAAAATCACCTGACCCATCAACTGAAAAAGACACCTGAGGCGCATTTTGAAGATATTAGGAAAAGCGTGGAATATGCCCAATCAAAAAAGGTAAGTGTCAATGTCTATTTGGAAGATTGGAGTAATGGCATGCGCAATTCCATCAATTATACCATGGACCTCATCGGGCATTTGACCCAATTACCGGTGAGAAGGATCATGCTTCCGGATACTTTGGGTCTGCTGCATCCCAGGGAAGTTTCCCATTTTATCAAATTGATCACTTCCGAGTATGCGGACACCCATTTTGATTTTCATGCACATAATGATTATGACCTTTCTATAGCCAATGTCCTTGAGGCCATTTACAATGGAATATCAGGTATCCATACTACCGTAAACGGTTTGGGAGAAAGAGCTGGGAATGCTCCTTTGGAATCTGTGATTGCAGTTTTGAAGGACTTTACTGATTTCAGATTGAACATAAAAGAAAACAGGATTTTCAGAGTAAGTAAATTGGTAGAGCAGTTTTCCGGGCAACATATTCCGCCCAACAAACCTGTTGTTGGGGAAAATGTATTCACTCAGACTGCCGGCATCCATGCAGATGGGGACAATAAAAAGAACCTTTATTTCAATGACCTCCTGCCCGAACGTTTTGGAAGACAGCGTAAATATGCCTTGGGCAAAACCTCTGGAAAAGCCAATATTGTCAAAAATATTCAGGAATTGGGCATTTCCCTCGAACCTGATGAACTCACAAAAGTTACTCAGAGAATCATAGAATTAGGGGATAAAAAGGAAAGGGTAACTACAGAGGATTTACCCTATATCATCTCCGATGTGCTTCAAAACAATTCCATTTCCCATACTATCTTTATCGAAGGCTATAACCTCAGTCATTCCAAAGGTCTCAAGCCAACTGTTCAATTGAAGATCAGTATCAATGGCGAAAGCTATGAAGAAGGTTCATCTGGAGATGGACAGTACGATGCGTTTATGAAGGCATTGAAGAAGATCTACAAATCCATCAACAGGGAATTGCCAAAACTGATCAATTATCATGTGACCATTCCTCCGGGAGGTAAAACAGATGCCTTTGTGGAAACTGTTATCACTTGGGAATATGGTAAAATATTTAAAACCAAAGGTCTTGACAGTGACCAAACCGTGGCTGCGTTAAAAGCTACTGAGAAGATGCTCAATATCATCGAGCAAATTAAAATCAATACACCGGGAAATCCGAAAGAAAACCCAGAACAAGAAAAAACGAACTTTTATGGAAATGAATATCGCGCTGTTGCCGGGTGACGGCATAGGCCCAGAAGTTATAGCACAGGCAGTTAAAGTAGTAAATGCTGTTGCCAAAAAATTCAATCACAAAATAACCTTTGAAGAAGCACCTGTGGGTGCCACAGCCATTGATCTGACGGGAGATCCATATCCCGATTCCACCCATCAGGTTTGCCTGAGAGCGGATGCAGTACTATTTGGCGCCATTGGTGATCCAAAATATGACAATGACCCAAAGGCAAAAGTAAGGCCCGAACAGGGACTATTATCCATGAGGAAGCAATTGGGCTTGTTTGCCAATGTGAGGCCGACTTTTACTTTCCCCTCTTTGATCCACAAGTCTCCTTTGAGATTGGAAAGGGTAGAGGGAGTGGATTTTGTGTTCTTCAGGGAACTGACAGGAGGGATTTACTTTGGTGAACCTAGGGGAAGAAATGAACAAGGTACCAAAGCCTTTGATACTAATATCTATTCAAAAGAAGAAATCACCCGTCTTGCAAGGATGGGTTTTGAGGCAGCGCAAAAAAGAAGAAAATTGCTGACCTGCGTGGACAAGGCCAATGTGTTGGCGACTTCCAGATTATGGAGAGAAACCGTACAGGAATTGGCACCTGAATATCCTGATGTGAAGGTGGAATATGAATTTGTAGATGCCGTGGCCATGCGCTTGATCCAATGGCCCAAAGCCTATGATGTATTGATTACAGAAAATCTGTTTGGGGATATCCTGACAGATGAAGCTTCTGTGATCTCCGGTTCAATGGGATTGATGCCATCGGCTTCTTTGGGTACAGAGAACAAGCTTTTTGAACCCATCCATGGTTCCTATCCACAAGCAGCAGGAAAAGACATCGCTAATCCATTGGCAACAGTATTATCCGCAGCCATGATGTTTGACTATGCTTTTGATCTCAAAGCAGAGGCCCAGATAATATCGAATGTGGTCAATAAGTCCTTGGCAGCAGGAATTGTGACTGAGGATATTGCTGAGGGAGGAAAAGCCTATAAGACTTCGGAAGTGGGGGATTGGTTGGCGGAGAATGTGTAGGGGAAGTTTGAGATATGAGAAATGAGAAATGAGATACAAGACGCAAGACGCAAGACATTTCCGTGAATTGATGCATTGCTATTGGTAGAAGACTTCGCCTTGTCATTTCGACCGTAGGTGCCAGTTCTCCACGGCGGACTGAACCTGCTGTCGAAGTGACAAGGACAAGTTTTTCTAAATAGCTGTTCCAATTTTGAAGGATTGCTTATGGCATTTGTCTGGTTATATCTTTCTTCAAATTTTTCAATTTGGCATTATCATTATACTTTTAATTTCTCTTTTGATCCAAGCTATTATAATTTCTAATCATGCAGTCCCGACCCTTTACTTACTTATTCTACATTCAATACCTTGGAATAGGATATCATGGATGGCAAAAGCAGAATGGAGTCAAAACCATTCAAGGGACTTTAGAAAAGGCTTTCAGATTTATCCTCAGACATGAAGATTTTACGCTTCTTGGTGCAAGTAGAACTGATGCCGGGGTATCTTGCAATAGGGGAGCATTTGAGTTATTTCTAAAAAATGAAATGCTACCTGAACTCCTTGATTCCGTCAATTCAATACTTCCGTCCGATATCAGGCTGTTGGAAGTTCAACCTGTTCCATCGAATTTTAATATCATTCAGGATGTTGCTTACAAGGAATATCATTACCATTTCGCCTTAGGCGAGAAATTCCATCCTTTTTCTGCTGCTAACTTGGTGTATTTTGAAGGCATCCCGGATATTGGGTTGATGAAAGAAGGCGCTAAGCTTTTTGTAGGGACGCACAACTTTCAAAGCTATAGTTCTATTGATAAAGTTTGCAATGACTATTTCAGGGAAATCATGGAGGCAGATGTCGTCCAACACGCTCAATCTGGATTGGGTTTGATTCCCAAAGAGGCATTTACCTTTAAGGTAAAAGGAAAAGGATTTTTGAGATATCAAATCCGAAAAATGATAACCGCATTGATGGAATTGGGGTTGGGAAAATTTAGTTTGGAGGAAATTGAAAAGTCATTGAAATATCCTGACCTCCGAACCATACCCATACATGCACCTGCAAACGGATTGGTTCTGGAAAATGTTGAATTTATCAAGAAGGATAATTCTTAGGGCCTTTAAATTTATATTTCTCCATAATCGATTCATGGCTTTCTGTTTTTCCCGACTCATAGTCCTTCAAACCTCTTTCGATTGATTTCTGCGAATCAGCATCAAGGTTATCCCAAAAATCATCATGCTCTCCGGTTAAAAGAGACTTGATTTGATCGAGGATACGATGTCGTTTGTGGCTATAATCTCTTCAATTAACCGATATTTTAAAATTTCTTCCATATTTTAAATTTAGGGAAATTTTTCCACAAAAAAAGAGGGTGTAACCCTCTTACTTGATTGTAAAATGTATGATTCAATCATTTTATCCCTAATTCAGTAAAGATTTTTTCTGAATCAACTTTTTTTTAGAATCCTCTTTTAAATAGCTGGATATTACCCAATTTATCATGGAAAGGCACCCCAATTTTCCAATTTTAAAATTTTAAAATTTTCCAATTAAAAACCTCCCGATCTTCCAAACTCCTCCCTACAAATCCCTAAACTGCTCCATCAATTCTTCCGAAATACCGGTAGTCGAATACCCTCCATCATGGAAGAGGTTCTGCATGGTGACATATCGGGTGAGGTCAGAAAACATGGTGATGATATAATCCGCACAGGCTTCTGCTGAAGCGTTACCTAATGGAGACATGGATTCTGCAAAATTAAAGAATGCATCAAAACCGCCTATTCCTGTTCCTGCTGTAGTTTTGGTAGGTGATTGGGAAATGGTATTTACCCTTACTTTTTTCAATTTACCATATCTGTAGCCATATCCTCGTGCGATACTTTCCAGTAATGCTTTGGCATCAGCCATATCTGTGTAGAAAGGATAAACCCTTTGGGCAGCGATATAGGACAAAGCGAGAATTGAACCCCATTCATTCATGATGTCCATTTTTTCGGCGATCTGCATCATTTTGTGAAAAGAAATAGCGGACACATCATGGGATTTGTTCATCCAGTCATAGTTCATATCACCATAAGAGCGGCCTTTTCGGATGTTGGGTGACATGCCAATGGAATGCAGCAAAAAGTCAAAGTTACCTCCCAAGTATTCTTTTGATTCTGTATATAATTTTTCGATATCTTCCAAGGAAGTAGCATCGGCAGGAATAATGATGGTGTTGCAATGTTCGGCCAATTCTTTAATTGCCCCCATTCTCATGGCAATCGGCGCATTGGTCAGTACAAATTTGGCACCTTGTTCGTGGGCTTTCAAAGCTGCTTTCCATGCGATGGAGTTTTCATCAAGTGCTCCCGTGATGATTCCTAGCTTTCCTTTCAACAAATTCTCTGGCATAATATATCGTTTTGGTTGGTTTTATATCTAAGGGTAAAAATAAGGAAAAAATTAAGATATGGGAGGGGAGAGGTGAGATTTGAGACGGGAGATGCGAGAAGCGAGAGATTAGATACAAGAGCCAAGATGGAAGTACCAAGTACAATGTACAAAGTACAAAGTAAGGGTCCAACCTAATGACCTGACAGCAGCTATACGTGAGGGTAATGGATTTCACTCTTCTTTACCAATGACATGGAGGGGTTAGAGTGTCAGTACCGATCCATCAAAATAAGGATAGCTATAAAAAAAGACTTTGCCTTGTCACCTCGACGAAAGGAGAGGTCTATTCCCAATTTAGGGTATTAGATTTCTCTCCTCGTTCGAGACAAGGTGAATGCCATTGACACAATTGAACCAAAAAGTGCATTCAAGAGAAATGTCAAACTTGTCCTTGTTACTCCGACGTAGGAGGAGTCTATACCTTAAGGCTTTTCAGATTTCTCTCTACGTTCGAAATGACAAGGAGAAGCCATTGACACTATCGATCCGAAAAATGTATTTCACATCAAATAAGGTGATCTGGATAATTTTTCACCTCCTACCTCTCCAATAACTCCCTTGCACTTTCATACGCACTATTGGATGGGTTTTCTCCGGCTATCATTTTGGCGATTTCCAGGATTCTTTCTTCTCCTTGGAGTAACTTGATTTTGCTGATGGTTTTTTCGGTGCTGTTGTCCTTATAGACAAAGTAATGTTGATTGCCTTTGGCGGCCACCTGAGGGAGATGACTGATACAGATAACCTGATGTTTTTTGGCGATATCCTGCATCATACGGACCATTTGCAGTGCAACTTCACCGGAAACTCCTGTATCGATTTCATCGAAAATAAGCGTAGGCAGTGCCATTTTATCGGCCATGATGTATTTGATGGCAAAAATCAAACGGGAAAATTCACCGCCGGAAGCTACTTGTTTAAGGACTTGTGGTTTGACGCCTTTATTAGCTGAAAAAAGGATATCGATTTTATCTATTCCGTTTTTTGTAGGTTGGGTTTTTTCATGGGAGAATTCAATTTGAGCTTTGTCCATACCCAGTTGATGAAGTAGTGAGGAAAGCTCTTTAGAAAAGGGCTGAAAGGAAGCAATCCTTTTTTTAGACAATACATCACCCTTTTCCAGTAAATCCTTTTCTGCCAGATCTTTTTCTACCTGGAGCTTCTCTAATGCATCATCAAGATTTTCAACCTGAAAAACCTTATCGGCCAATTCCCTTTCCAACTCCATCAATCCTTCCACAGAATCGATTCCATGTTTTTGCTGGAGGTGGTATATTTTGCTTAATCTTTCCCTTACAGTTTCCAGTTTTTCAAAGTCCACCTCGATGAGTGCATCTTCTTCTTCCAAACTGGCAGCGATGTCTTTCAGCTCGATCAATACACTTTTAAATCTTTCACCATATGGTTCAAATTTATGGGCAAATCTCATTAACTGTTGAATACCTTGATTGGCCAATGCCAGGGTCTTTAATCCTCCAAACTCTTCATTTTCCAGTTGGGAAAGTATCTCCTGGATTTTGGATTTGATATCTTCTGCATTTTCGAGGATTTCCTGTTCATTTTCCAATTCCACTTGTTCACCTTCCACCAATCTCAACGCAGAAAGTTCTTCCAATTGGAATTTATTGAAATCAGCTTCTTTTTTGAGTTCAAAAGCCTCATTGGATAGTTTCTCCAATGCTTTCTTCTTCTCTAGGTAAATTTTAAATGCAGCGTTATAGGCTGATTTTTCTATTACACTCTTTGAGAATGCATCTACCAAACCAAGTTGATATTCTCCTTCTCCGACCAGGAGGTTATCATGTTGGGAATGGATATCCATCAGGAATTTTCCCAACTCTTTGAGGGTTTCAAGTCTTACCGGGGTATCATTGATAAATGCCCTGGATTTTCCTAATGGGCTAATTTCCCTACGGATGATTGATTCACTTTCAAAATCCAGGTCTTCGTTTTTAAAAAAATCCTCCAGACCATAATTCTGAATCGAAAAATTTCCCTCAACCACACATTTTTTTTCAATGTCAAGCAAAGCTTTGGTATCTGCCCTGTTTCCCAATAAAAGGCCCACTGCCCCTAGCATAATGGACTTGCCTGCACCTGTTTCGCCGGTTATCATGTTCAGGGATTTATCAGGTTCCATTTCCAGACTTTGGATCAAAGCATAATTGGTAATGGTGAGGGATTTCAGCATGGTATATTTAAAATGAGAATACTGGCAAATCTAATAAAAATTGATCTTAACCTTTGAGGAGATCGTTGTATCTTCTTGCATTGTTGGGATCTACTTTTAATAAAAGTTCAACTGCCTCAGTGCGAATTTCTTTTGGAGCTTTTTTCAAAATCTTGCTGATTTCTTCCCCTTTGGCATCGATAAATGCGATAGTAAAGATACTATTGGGCTGGGCTTCATTTGCCTGTACGACTAAACGGATAGCTTCAACTATGTTATTATAAGCTTCATCAGGATTGGAAATGATAATGTCAAGGCCTTTCCGGTGGTAGAGATAGACAGCTTCCCTTATCGGCGCAAAAACGGAAGAGGTATAAATGTCATTGATCAGCCAATATCGGTTTCTTCTGTCACTTGGATTAGATCCCCATCCCGGCCTTTGGGTTTGTTGGGCATTGTTTACAATGGTATTGGCGATTTCAAAGTATGCATCTCCACCTCTCAACGCAAAACTGTCATAATCAAATCCTAATGAGATATAAGCGTAGTAAGCAAGTAAAGAACTGATATTATTGAGAAAGGAAAATCTATTGAACTCCAAAGGCTGCGAAAGGATAAATTCAAAAGACCAGTTTCTGTCAATGAAATTCATGACTAGTGATTCATAGTTGGTGCCAAATACCGGTCGGACTGTTTGGACTTGGACCGTGGCATTATAAAACCCCACTTGTGGCATGTCGCTGATAGTGATCAACATGTTTCCTTTGATTCTTTCAGCCTGTTGGAATTGGTCTCCAGTCCAGGTCCTGCCATTGAGAAATTGTTCGAAATTGACTTTCATGTCCTCAAAAATGGCAGATTCCTGAGTCCTTGCCCTGTCACTGTTGATGATGACTGTGAAATTCAACTCCTGACTGAATCCTTGAACTAGGGCGATGAAGAAAAAAAGGGATGATAAGAATATCCTCATATTGAATTTGATATATAAAGATAACGATAAATCAGAACTCAGATTTTAACAGGAAGGTTTTTTATCCCTTCCAAAATCAATTCTGCAATTTGTTTTTTGGGAAGGACTTCTGAAACCACTGATCTTCCGTCAGCAAAAAAGAGACTTACTTTGTTGGTATCCAATTGGAAGCCTGCGCCTGTATCTTTCATGGAATTGAGGACGATCAGGTCAAAATTCTTTCTTTCAAGTTTTGACTTGGCATTGAATTCCTCATTTTCGGTTTCAAGGGCAAAACCTACGTGGATCTGATGTGGTAGTTTTTCTTTTCCCAACGAAAGAGCGATATCCACATTTTTGACCAAATCCAAGGTCATTCCTTCACCTTCTTTTTTGATTTTTTCCGCAGCGGCACTTCGGGGAGCATAATCTGCTACTGCTGCAGCAAATACACTGATATCCATTTTAGGATGAAGATTGGCTGCTGCCTGATACATGTCCTTTGCACTGCGTACCGGATAAATCCTGATATTGGGATTGTTTGGCTTTTTCGCGCCAACCCCAAGGACTAAATGAACATCAGCACCTTCGTCTGCAAAGGCATCCGCCAATGCTGCACCCATTTTTCCTGAAGAATGGTTGCTGATAAACCGGACAGGATCCAATGCTTCCTGTGTAGGTCCGGAAGTCAATAATACTTTTTTGCCTCGAAAGGACTGTTTTTTTGAAAAATAGGAAATGACATGGTGGAGTATTTTTTCCGGTTCCATCATTCTACCTTGTCCCGACAGACCGCTTGCAAGCTCTCCTTCCTCAGCATCGAGAATAAGGTTGCCAAATGAAAGGATGGTTTCAAGGTTTTTTCTGACGGCGGGATGTTGGTACATGTCCAAATCCATGGCGGGTGCAACCATCACTGGGCAACGCGCCGAGAGGTATGTGGCCGCCATGAGATTGTCGCAAATTCCATTTGCCAATTTGGATAAGGTATTTGCTGAAATTGGGGCAATCAAAAACAAATCAGCCCAGAGACCTAGATCAACATGATTGGTCCAGACTCCTGATTTTGGATCATAAAACTGATGATGTACAGGATTTTTGGAAAGCGTAGCCAAAGTCAGAGGCGTAATAAAATCAAGAGCGGAAGTACTCATGATTACCTGTACTTCCGCTCCTTCTTTGACCAACAAACGAGTAAGAATCGCAGATTTGTATGCTGCAATACTACCTGTAATTCCCAATAAAATACGTTTGCCCCTAAGTTGCATTATTCTCCTTCAAATGTTGTGTCAGGATGTCTGTAATATAATTTCCCGTCCATAAACTCTTCCATGGCCAAGTTTGTAGGTTTTGGCATTCTTTCATAGAATTTGGAGATTTCGATCTGCTCTTTATTTTCAAAGACTTCTTCAAGGTTATCGACTGTGGAAGCAAATTCTGAAAGTTTGTTGTTCAACTCTTCCTTCATGGTTGAAGATATCTGCTTGGCTCTTTGGGAGACAATATGGATAGATTCATAAAGGTTGCCGGTCGGTTCGGAAACTTTGTCCAAATCCCTTGTGATAATTGATGGATTAACTGCCATAATATGATTAGTTATTTTTAATTTCTGTTGATAATTCTTTTGGAACTTCAGGCTGATTTATTTGGGCTGCTTCAGCATCTAATTTAGCTTTAGCCAACTGCTCCTCATACTCCCGCTTTATTTTTTGATGAGCTACCAGTTGGGTTTGTGATTTCTTGATCAAAGTCTCAATGCTTCCCAAATATTTGCTTTCGGGATATCTTCTTTTAAACTGATCGGCATATTTGGACACATCATTGAGCCTTTCTTCCTTTTTGTCAAAGACACTTCGCTCACCGTAGGCCAAGCTTACCTCAACCAATTTGAACCCCAATTCCTCATTATGTTTGCTATCAGGATAGCTCTTGGCAAAATTTTGGAAATTAATAATGCAAGCCCTGTAAAATTCACCTGGATATAAACCATCCGTCAATTTCAGATAAAGCATTGATTCCTGATATGCCTTTTCTTCAAACCTTACTTGAAGATCATCAATCATGGCAGTTGCTCTTTCATAGGAATCCGATTCCGGAAATCTACTGATGAACAGCTGAATGGCATTTACTGCATCGTGACTGCTTTTTTGATCAAGATTATAATCAGGAGCATCAAGATAAAGGGAATATGCATTCATAAATAATGCTTCTTCTGCAAGTGGACTCCTATTATAAGTTTGGTAGAACGTGTTGAAGTAACCTGCCGCCTCAATATATCTTTTCATCCTAAAATGACTGTAGGCATAATTGAAATCAGCAAGTTCTGCTTTTTCACTCCCTCTGATTACAGGGAGAACTTTGTCGTACAATATTATTGCTTTGCTATATTCTCCGGCATTATAATAGGTATTGGCAGATTCGTAGAGTTCTTCCCAATTGGTACTTTTTTCTAATTTATAGAACTTGCCACAAGAGGAAGTTGCCAATAAGAACAAAAGGAGAATAAATGGAGTGAGGTTTTTCATTATTTTTTCAAGCCGCAAATATAAGGGAATTAACATACTAATCCAATTAATTGATATCCATGGAATCAGCTTACTTCTTGACAACGAGTTTTTTGGTGACTATATTTTTATTGTCAACAAATAAGGTATAAAAATATACTCCAGGATGGAGGTCTGCCACGTTGATGACAAGACTTTTTTGGGCCGGTTCTAACCGGTATTCGGCCACTGGATTACCTATGAAGCTATTGATTGTGATTTTTGCTAATGCATTTGGATTTTTGAATTCATAATCTATTTGAGCAATCCTATTACTGGGATTGGGATAGACGCTGCCGATTGAAATGTCTTTATGGTTAGTTTCTTCAACACTTGGATTGAAAACGTCATATACAGCTTCAATGATGAATACATCCCTGATGTTTTCTGTATTGGTAAAATGTAGGTCAAAATTACCTTTAGTCTCAGTGATGCCTAAGTCAAACTCAAGATACATGTCTGTGAATATTTCTCCGGGAGCAAGCCTTAGCTGGATTTTTGTCATTTCCCTCTTAGGATCTAAGCATCTGTCTCCTATGCAAAGTTTGATACTTTGTGAAGAACCGATATTTCCACGCAAGAACTTGAGACCATATCCTACAGTTTGATTGCTTAGATTTTGAATGATAAGGGATTTGCGCTGTGCTGTTCCTATTTTTCCATTGAATTCAATATTCTCAGATAACACGCGCACCTGTGCTTCCGAGTATGTCGGAAGTAACATTAAGGTGAGTGCAAAAAGTAAGAAAATATTTTTCATGTAGATTTTTTGTCAATAGGCCTATAACTGTTTTGATGCAATTCATTTTTAAATACGTATAAAAATACCAAATAGGTTTGAACTATTATCACATTTGCGGTTAAAATTTGTTAACCTTTATGAAATTTTTTTTTAGTGTCTCCGTTACAGAAAATTTAAATTTCTAGTGTTAAGTAAAACCCCATTGGTTACTCGCCTGATTTAAGTTTTTCCTTTATTAATTTTTGTATTTCCTCCTCTTCAGGATGAGGAACTACAGCATCAGGTTCGTTGAAAAAATTAAATTGAATTTCCTCTCTTTTTCTGGGAATTCTCCAGGAAAAAATCACTTCCATACTGGGTTTTTCACTTTCTCTCCATTTAAACCCTTCCAATTGTCGCTCGTCATCTTCCAGCATGTGGGGTGGTTTGAAGGATCCTTCAGGCTTGACAAGCCAATTGGTTTTAACCAAGTTACCGTCATCAAAAAACATAAGGATGTTGGCACAAAGCATTTTGTTCATTCCCCGAAGCGTAGAATCACCAATGAGGTCAAAGTAAATGGACTCTCCGTTACCTTGTATATGGAGTTTGCTCATTTTTTGTTCCTTGAAATAACCGGTCATCTTCCGGCCTTTCATTTGGTTGAAATTGCCTATGGTATCTCTTGTGATGGTAAAGGCTTTTTGATTGAGATATACCCGGTCGATCTCTTCATTGGCAATCAAAAATCTGATGCTGTCTGCTGAGATCTGGCTTTTATTATCCCAAAGGACCGGATCTTGGTAGAGATGAATCGTGGAATCTGCATAGATGTATGCCAATGAATCTGACCTGCCGTGTAAAGTGGATTTGATCAATCGCACATTATGGAAAGCCAGTAAATGTCTGTCTGCTGCATCTTCACTGTCCTGGGAAATCAAAGTATCCGCAATCATGTACATGGTGTCTGCTTTGAAATATTTCTGGACCAACGAATTGCCATAGACGATGCTGTATTTTCTGTCTTCCCAGTATTTGCCCTCTTCACCAAATATCTCTATTTCCCTTTCTTTGTTCAGTACACTGACATTGCCTTTTCCTTCATAGTATTTTTGGTTTTCATCATAATAAAGTGTTTCACCATATACTTTACTCGTTTCTGTTTCCACATCTCCGTCATAAAATCTAAAAATCTTATTTTCAGTATCGTAAAAGCTGCCTTTTTGGGCATTCAGCTTATCTCCGTCTTTTGAAATGATATTGGTAACGCCTACCGTTTCTGAAGTTTTGGGAATCGTCCTGTAGATCAAAAAGTTTGTTCTCAAAGTATAATCAGGGTTGACAAGAACCACATCCTCTGTAAATGTGATTTTCTCTATTGATGTTTCATACACACCATTTTTACTGGTAAGCACATTGGTGCTGTCCACCACTTTGCCATCATTGAAATAATTGGCAATGCCTGTTGTTCTATCATAATCCAGAAATTCAGTGTACAAAGTCGTAGATTCATTTTTAAAGACCACCTTGTTTCTGAGTTTGGCGATTTTGGTATTGCCGTCATATTCAGCATATCGGCTATTGGTGGTTATCGGATCATTTTGATCCACAATTCTTACATTTCCATAGAGGACTGCTTTGTTTTCATTTCTATAGAAATACGCAGAATCACAATAAATCAAAGAGTTTTGGTGCTTCATCCTCACATTATGAAGTAGCCTTTCAAAACCCCCTGCACCCTGAAGGAGGTCAGCCTGTTGGATTTCCAACATGTTCTGTGCCATGGAGGTCTGTACTAATACCAGAAAAATTAGGGTGACAAGAAAATATGTGTTTTTAATCATTTGGTTTGAAATCGATCCCAAAATTAACCAAAAATGGTATTTTTGATTTATGAAAGACCTTTTTAAAATTCATATACGTTCGAAAAATCTTTTGGATTTGGAGAAATCATACCTTTTGGCAATTAGTGGAGGAATTGACAGCGTTTGCTTGGGGCACATGTTGCATGAATTAGGTTTTAGGTTTTCGCTGGGACATGTCAATTTTCAGCTTAGAGGAAAGGAAAGTGATGGAGATGAAACCTTTGTGAGAAATCTTGCTGCCCAATGGGAGGTGCCCATTTATGTGACCAAGACCAATAGAGAAATATTTAAAACCACCGGAAAATCCACCCAGATGGCAGCCAGGGATTTCAGGTATGGTTGGTTTGAGGAATTGACCAATGAAAACGGATTCGATGGTGTTTTGGTCGCACACCAGTTTGAAGATCAGATTGAGACCATCTTTCTCAACCTCTTGCGGGGAACAGGGATTGAAGGAATATATGGAATGGCCGATAAAAGAGGGATTATTGTCCGGCCCTTGTTGCCGTTTTCACGGACTCAGATCAGGGAGTATATGGAGGGAAATGGATTCTCCTGGAGAAATGACAGTAGCAATGAAACCAATGATTATAAAAGGAATCTTTTACGAAACAGGGTTCTGCCTACATTGAGTGAGGATTTCCCCGATGGTCTTCAGGTGTTGGATATGAGCTTCAAAAGACTTAAAGATACAGGAAAGGCTTTTTTCGAACTTTACGGATTGTGGAGAGAACAGTATGTGCGTTTGGAAGATGGATATCAATATCTGGAGATTTCGAGTATAAAGAACTTGTCAGGTAGGCAATCCATGTTGTATTATTGGTTGAGGGATTTTGGCTTTTCATATTTTGATGTGGAGGATGTTTTCCAATCAGTTGATATTGGCGAACCTGGCAAAACATTCTATGCAGGGGAGTATATGTTAAACCTGGATAGGGAATTTTTGATTCTTGGAAAAAATGATTTTGAATGGGAGCCCTTAGCAGTAAGTACCTATGATATAGAATTGAATCTCAGGTCGCAGAAGTTTGAAATTCTGCGATTGTGGAAAGATTTTGAAATTGAACGTTCCTCCGAAAATGCCATGCTGGATTTTGCTAAACTCAAGTTCCCACTTTCTGTAAGAAAATGGGAACAGGGAGACAGGATGGTGCCATTGGGAATGGACAAAGAAAAAAAAATCAGCGATTTATTAGTAGATTTGAAAGTGCCCATCATCAAAAAGAAGCAAGTGTTGGTTCTACTATCAGGGGATAAAATTGCCTGGCTGGTAGGTTACAGGATCAGCGATCATTTCAAATGCACCCCATCTACAAAACAGGTTTTATACTTTAAAAAAGTAATATCATGATCAATCCTTTTTCAAAAACCTTTAGTACCTCAGAATTGGAGACTTTCCAGTTCCTTTCCCAGATCAGTTTTTTTGAAAAACTAAAAAATGCTGAAATGGCCCGCTTTCTTTCAGCTATCCATTACAGAAAATATGTTAAGGATGAGGTGATATTTTTCAGGGGTGACCCAAGTCATGCTTTTTATGTAGCCAAAACAGGTCTTGTCAATTTGACGCTGGATATCAAGGATGATTTTGAGGTAATCAAAGAAGTGAGAAAAATGGAAGCCTTTGGTGAGAACGCCTTATTGGAAAATACAAAAAGGATTTATACTGCTGTGGTTCATTCAGATCAGGCCGAGTTGCTGGTAATTCCTCATTTTGCTATTCATGAGATTTTTGATAACAATCCCAAAATTAAGGCGAAGATGATGACTTCTCTAGCTGAATTTTATAATGAAAACAATCATCGTCTGTTCAAATCCTACAAAAGTTCCTTCGGTTTCTTTAATTTGGGTGAAATGTTTGACACCACCTCTAGATGACAGTTTTTGCGATAATTATCAATTTTATCTATACCTATTAGCAAAAGTCTGATGACATACCTTGAAGTTATCCCAAGGATTGCTTTATTAAACAGGCTTTGTTTAATAACTTAGCACCACTTTTAAACCAAAATATAAAACTTAAAATAATCATATAATTATGACAAAAGTAACAGTAGTAGGTGCCGGAAATGTAGGTGCTACATGCGCAGATGTATTGGCTTACAGAGAGATTGCCGAAGAAATTGTACTGGTGGATATCAAAGAAGGTATAGCCGAGGGCAAAGCTTTGGATATCTGGCAAAAAGCCCCGATCAATCAATATGACAG
>NZ_JBGTCA010000033.1:0-17717 GCF_041749095.1 Aquiflexum sp.
TTCTTGGGGGGCTTTTCATGACAAAGGACAGATGGGTTTTTCTGATGATTATAAAACCAATTTGGTTGAAGAACTTGCTGCAAATTACAGGGTTTTTATTTCATCTGAAGGGGAATTGCCAAAAGAATTGAGGGACTACCGGATCAGTATCAAACCCAATAAAGTGCATCATGCATTACATTATGCTTCATTGTTTGTAGGAGAAGGTGCTACTATGGCATCTGAATGCGCCGCCCTTGGAACCCCCGCGATTTACGTCAATTCCCTCGATGCCGGAACATTGCAGCAGCAAGCAAAAAATGGTCTGATACATAATTTGAGATATGAAAAAGGAGTACTTGAACTAGCGCTAAATGTCCTAGTAGATATGGAATATAAAAAAGGGTTGAGAAAGAAAATAGAAGCCCTGTCCAAAGAAAGGTATAACCTTACTGATTTCTTGGTTTGGTTGGTTGAGGAATACCCGAATTCAAAAAAAATGTTGTTAGAAGGGGGCCTTGATTTGCAGGAAAAGTTTGGAAATTCATCTACTCTTCTAGAAGAATGTAATAATGATAAGTTTTAAGTGCTTTTTCAGATATAAAAATTATCATTACCCATGTGCGGCATCTTCGGACTAATCCTCAAACCAAACTCCGGCATACCTGAATCTTCTCTAAGCCCAATGCTCCGGCACCTGGCCTTGTCAAGTGAATCCCGTGGCAAGGATTCCTCAGGTCTGGCTTTTATCCATGCTGATGCTATGGATTTGGTGAAGGGTGATATCAGGATAAGAGAATTGATCCGCTCTGGGAAATTCAATCAACTATTCTCGCAGGCTAAAAATCAATACAGCATTTCAGGGAAGGATTTTGGCATTTTGGGCCATGCCAGATTGGTGACCAATGGTTCCCAGTTGCAAGCGGAAAACAATCAACCTGTGCAATTGGAAAACGACATTCTGATACACAACGGTATCATTGTCAACGTGGACCAACTTTGGCAAGACAGACCACAATGGCAGAGAAAGTACAAGATTGACTCTGAAATCATCCTAAAATTGCTTCAGGAAGATTTTTTGAAGGAGGGAAAAAATCTTAAAGAAGTTCTGGGAAATCTGGAAGGAACCTATTCTATCATTGCCTTTTTCGCTTCTCAGAACAGGTTGCTCCTGGCCACAAATAATGGTTCCTTATATTACCTCCATCAGCCAAACAGGTTTTTCATGGTGGCCTCGGAAGCTTTTCATTTAAATACCTTAATCCAAAAATCCTTGGGTAAACCTTTGCAGAATACCCCTATCAAGAAACTCAATCCAGGTGAGTCAGTTTATCTGGATCTGGATACGCTGGATTTTGCTCCATTTAAAGCCAAGAACAATCCCATCCAAAATTTCAGAACATTTTTTCATCCAATTCAAAACCTAAAAGCATCCAGGGAAGTGGTACTGGAACCAGAAATCCGCTTTAACAGAAACAAAGAGAAAAAGCTCTTTGACCTATTGGAGTATAATATTGAAAGGATACAGACAATTATGAGATGCACAACATGCATACTCCCTGAATCTTTCCCATTTATCCATTTTTACAAGAATGGGGTATGCAATTATTGTCACGGCTATATTCCCAAAAGCAAAAAAGGAAAGTTGGATGAATTGAAGACCATTATCTCATCTTACCGTAGTTCGGATGGCAAACAGGATTGTATTGTGCCTTTCAGCGGGGGAAGGGACAGTTCATTTGCACTTCATTTTGTGAAAAAAGAACTTGGACTCAACCCGATCGCATTTACCTATGATTGGGGGATGGTGACGGATTTGGCGAGAAGGAATATTGCGAGGGTATGCGGTAAATTGGGTGTGGAAAATATTGTAGTCGCTGCCGATATTCATTGGAAGCGCCAAAATATCAGAAAAAACATAGAGGCTTGGCTGAAAAACCCCACATTGGGAATGATCCCATTATTTATGGCCGGGGACAAATACTTCTTTTATTATACAGATAGACTGAAAAAACAGACCGGCATCAATTTGAACATTTGGGGAGTCAACCATCTTGAAAATACTGACTTTAAGGTCGGGTTTGCAGGATTGCCCCCACAATTTGATAAGGAACATATTTATTCCTTATCAAGGTTGAACCAGTTAAGGTTGATGGGCTATGTCGGTAAAGAATTTTTATCCAATCCAAAATACATCAATCAGTCGTTAATAGATACGTTGGGTTCGTTTGCGGTCCGCTACCTCGCTCCCAAGAAGGATTATTATCAATTATTCGATTATTATCCCTGGAAAGAAAACGAAATCAACCCTTTGATCCAAAATGAATACGATTGGGAAAAGGCAAGCGATACAGATTCCACTTGGAGAATAGGCGACGGAACAGCAGGCTTTTACAATTATATCTACTATACGGTAGCAGGCTTTTCGGAAGTGGACACTTTCAGGAGCAATCAGGTTAGAGAAGGAATGATCAGTAGGGAAGAGGCATTGAAAAGAGCCATGGAGGAAAACAAACCCCGCTTTGAAACCATCCGATGGTACCTTGAAATAATAGGCATTGACTTTCAGCATGCGTTGGAAAAAATCAATGCCATTCCTAAGCTTTATTGATAATGGTGTGAAAAATACAACACAATTCATCGAAAAAATTGTTTATTTAGTGTCTCGAATTTTATAGTTTAAATGAATCTCGCAAGTACCTTACAACCAGTCGATTATCAGCAGTTAAGCCTAGCTCCTGTGGTTGAGGATATTTCTTTGCCCAGAACCCTTCCTCTAGGATCCCATTTTTTTGTGAAAAAATATATTCAGGGAATCCCAGGTTCAGAAATTCATATTGCTGAAAAAATCAATGATTTTAAGATTTTCAGAAGAACTCCATTTTCGGCTTTAGTATCAACTTCCAAGCTCAATTCATTTGAGGATATCAACGAACTGTTTACACTTTCTTCCAGATTATTGGACAGGTCAGGCCTTATCATTGGGCAGGTGGAAACCTATGTGAACAGGAAAAACAAAATCCTGGAAAAGTATCCGTTTTTGTTGAGTCAATTGATTTATAGATTTGATTCCCTATTGTACAGGGTATTTCCCAAGCTACCGATAACCCAAAAAATTTATGATTTACTTACCGGAGGCAAAGGTAAGTTGATGTCCCGGGTTGAATTGACGGGGAGGTTGTATGCTTTTGGTTTCGAGGTGGTTGATTATCAGGATATCGATAATACGCATTTTTTTGTAGCTACCAAAATCAGCGAACCCATCAAACAAGCAGACCCTACTTACTGGCCAATTGTAAAGCTTAAGAGAGTAGGGGAGGGAGGAAGAGAATTTAATGTGTACAAGCTACGGACCATGTATCCGTATTCAGAATATCTGCAGGAATATATTTACCAACATAATAACCTGACCGAAGGTGGGAAATTCAATGATGATTTCAGGGTTTCAGCATTTGGGAAAATACTCAGGAAAGTGTGGCTGGATGAGATCCCTATGATCTGGAATTTGCTGAAAGGTGATTTGAAGTTTGTAGGTGTCCGGCCTTTGAGTGAGCAATATTTCAGGTTATATTCAGAGGAACTGAAAACCAAAAGAACCCAAACAAAGCCGGGGCTTCTTCCACCATTCTATGCAGATCTTCCAAAAACCTTAGATGAGATCATGGCCTCCGAATTAAGGTATCTTGACGCCTATTCCAAGTCGCCAATAAAAACCGATATCCAATATTTTTTCAAAATCATGAAAAATATTTTATTTAAGGGAGCGAGGAGCGGGTAGTTCAGTAGGCAGTTTGCAGTCGCAGTTGGCAGTTGGCTCAGTTGGGAGTTTACAGTCTCAGTTTACAGTTGGCAGTCGCAGTAGGCAGTTTGCAGTTGGTCCAGTAGACAGTTTGCAGTCGCAGTTAACTTGTTGGTCAAATACGCTATCAGTTTATAGAAGGCCTTCGCTGGTGGTAGTCTCAGGAAGCAGTTGCAAGTTTTACTTCTTTCTGACACACTGCTCACATGCTGACACTGAACACTGCATACTTCCCACCGAAAACTGACAATCTGGCCACTGATCACTGCCTACTGAACACTGATTACTGCCCACTGCATACTGAAAACTGAACACTGAGCACCGCCTACTGCCCACTGAACACTGATAACTGAAGATTGAACTCCAAGGCTGAACCTTCCACAAACTCATCCACGGTCAGGTCTTCAAAAATTTCCTCGTCAAACTCCATTTCTGTTTTTTCAATTTTCCCATCAGGATGTACAATCAATTCAGTACCTGTCAGATCATCCGGATTTACTTTTACCAGAACCTGATAATCATCAAACACTCTCTTAAAATATCGGGGTAGGTTTTTCATTGAAAATATTTTTTTAATTTATTTGCTGGGGTCTGAATAAAAAATCAATAAAGCTTCCCAGACTATTTTTCTCGCCATGAGCGGGTTTTTTTTAAAGCTTCATTATGATCAAACCTCATTAAAGGCAATTTCAAGCTTTTCAATTTCAAACACATCCAGTTGCATGATTTTTTCAATCATGGTATATTTCTTCATTCGTAAATCCATAGTTCCAAGCTTTTTATAAAATTAAGGCAATTTAATTATTTATCAGCATTATTCTCCCAATGCACTCTGTAGAATGGGGAGGATTTTGGATAGAAGCCCCCCCTTTTCATTTCCTATTCATCAATAAGGAATTTGATTAAAGGCTATCCGATTAATAAAATGGGTGGTATTTTAATAACAAAGGTTGAGAAAATTAAATTTTCCCTAAATTTTCCAATTTTTCAATATTCTCAATTTTCCAATAATATTTTTAAAATATGTTTTGTTAAACAGAATGCATTTTTAACTTTGTCCCATTGCAAAAATGAAAACGATTCAAACAAAATATTGGTGGTGGCATTTGACTTCTCATTCCGGGGAAGAACCGAAAGCTATTGTCCAATAACAGATTTGTTACGATATACAAAAGGCTTGCTGGTTTTCCCGGCAGGCCTTTTTTCTTTTTAACCCAAGACCATGGAAACATTCAAAATTCATACGGAACACAAAAAATTACTCGCAGACACGATAACCCCTGTTAGTATTTATCTTCAGATCAGGGATAGGTTTGCCAATCCGATTTTGTTTGAGAGTTCGGACTATCATGGTCAGGAAGACAGTTACTCCTACATCTGTTTCAATCCGATTGCTTCATTTTCTTTCAATGGTGGAACGGTCACAGAATCCTTGCCCCAAGGAAAATCGAATGCTTATGAGGTCAGGGAGGAACTCGCACTAATTGATGCTTTAAGGCAGTTTTCTGCAAAATTTCAGGATGATAACGGCAAACATAAATTTATCAGCAATGGGCTTTTTGGCTATATGCAGTATGATGCTGTTGCCTATTTTGAGGACATCAAGTTGTCGAATACCAGTTCGGATCCTGTACCGATGATGCATTATGCCGTGTATCAGAATGTGATAGTAGTTGATCATTTCAAAAATGAAATGCACCTGTTTGAACATTCTTTGGAAGGTTCAAAAGGAAACGTCCTCCCTCAACTGGAAACACTGTTAAACAGCAAAAATATTCCTTCCTATTCATTTAAACTTGTCGGAGAAGAATCCTCTAATTACTCAGATGAGGAGTTTCTGGAAATCCTCCAAAAGGGACAGGAACATTGTTTCAGGGGAGATGTATTCCAAATTGTGCTTTCCCGGAGGTACACGACTTCTTTCAAGGGAGATGAATTCAATGTTTATCGGGCGCTTAGATCCGTCAACCCGTCGCCATATTTGTTTTATTTTGACTATGGTTCCTATAAGGTTTTTGGTAGTTCTCCTGAAGCACAGATTGTGGTCAAAAACAATGTGGCTACCATTTACCCTATAGCGGGGACTTTCAAGCGGACAGGGAATGACCAAGCAGATGCGACTTTGGCCATGGAACTATATGATGATCCCAAAGAAAATTCAGAGCATGTGATGTTGGTGGATCTTGCCAGAAATGACCTCAGCAGGTCTTCTGAAAAAGTCAAAGTAGAGGTCTTTAAAGAAATTCAATACTACTCCCATGTCATTCATTTGGTCTCCAAAGTAACCGGGCAACTCCCCGAAAATGCAAACCCACTTCAATTGGTGGCAGATACCTTTCCTGCCGGTACCCTATCGGGAGCGCCAAAATATCGGGCTATGGAATTGATAGATGAACTGGAAAACACTTCCAGAAAATTCTATGGCGGCGCCATTGGTTTTCTGGGTTTCAATGGTGATTTCAACCATGCCATTTTGATCCGATCATTTGTATCAGAAAACAATCAACTGAGGTTCCAAGCAGGGGCAGGTGTGGTTGCTAAGTCCTCAATACCCTCAGAATTGCAGGAAGTTACTAACAAGCTTGAGGCGTTGAGGGTGGCCCTCAAAACGGCCGAAAAAATCTAATTGATGTAATTTTCCTAAAGATATGAATTGCTTAATCAGTAATATCAGAATGGATTTGAATCTATTCAACCCACAGTCCACAATTTAAAAATTTTGATGCTTCTATGAAGATTCTTGTTTTAGATAATTACGATTCCTTTACCTATAACTTAGTATATATCATCAGGACATTGGGTTATGGGGCAAATATGGAAATATATAGAAATGACAAAATCAATTTGGCTGATGTGGGTGTTTATGATAAAATACTCCTTTCACCCGGACCGGGAATCCCTTCCGAAGCGGGGATTATGCCTGAATTGCTGAAAACATTCTCTTCGACAAAGGACATTCTAGGAGTCTGTCTCGGTCATCAGGCAATAGGAGAGGCTTTTGGGGGTGACCTGATCAACTTGTCGGAAGTTGTCCATGGATTGGCTTCTGAGGTGAAAATAGAAGAGGATATGTTATTTCAAGGATTGCCAGAGAATTTCAAAATAGGACGGTACCATTCTTGGGTGATCAATGAAAACACTTTATCTCCTGATTTGGAAATTATAGCAAGGACACCTGATAACCAAATTATGGGTGTCAGACATAAAAAATTCAAAGTCCGTGGCCTTCAGTTCCATCCGGAGTCGGTATTGACCGAACATGGGGTGGAGATGATGAGAAATTGGCTGGAAAGCTGATGGTAGAAGCGAGAGGCGAGAAACGAGAAGCGAGAGCCGAGATGCTAGAACCAAGAAGCGAGAGCCGAGAACCGAGATCCGAGACCTTTGAGGTTTTCAAAACCTCGAAGGTCTTAATTTAAAAGGAAGACAAAATTCAAAAAACTAGAGCCAAGAAAAGTTATGATAGAATCAATAACTTGGAAGTGAGATACAATAAATTACAGCATCAAACCTTCAATAAACCAATAACCCACACAAACCTACAACCATGAAAGACATACTCAACCACTTGATCGAACACAGGACGCTTTCCAAAGAACAGGCGAAGGAAGTGTTAAAGAACATTGCAACCGGGGAGTATAACCAATCCCAGATTGCGGCTTTTTTGACGGTTTATTTGATGAGAAGTATTACGGTCGAGGAACTTGGAGGATTTCGGGAAGCCATGTTGGAGCTTTGTGTTCCTGTGGAAATTGCTGAATATGATGCCATGGACCTTTGTGGAACAGGTGGAGATGGCAAAGATACTTTCAATATTTCCACACTTGCATCCTTTATTGTAGCAGGGGCTGGTCAAAATGTGGCCAAGCATGGCAATACAGGAGTTTCCTCCATTTGTGGTTCTTCCAACCTGTTGGCCTATTTCGGATATGAGTTTACCAGCGATATAGACAAAATCAGGAAAAGCCTGGATGAAGCGGGAATCTGTTTTCTCCATGCACCGCTTTTTCACCCTGCCATGAAAAATGTAGGCCCTATCAGAAAGGAATTGGGGGTAAAAACTTTCTTCAACATGCTCGGTCCCATGGTCAATCCGAGTTTTCCGAAAAAACAATTGGTAGGGGTTTTTAGTCTTGAATTGGCGAGGCTATATGCTTACCTCTATCAGGAACACGAGGGAAATTTCAGTATTCTCCATTCTATGGACGGATATGATGAAATATCCTTGACAGGGGATTTTAAAATGATATCAAATTCAGGAGAAAAGCTTTATAGTCCGACGGGAATTGGTTTGAAGAAAATCTTGGCAGATTCCATAAAGGGAGGGGATACAGTAAAAGAATCCGCACAGATATTCGATGCAATCTTGAAAGGTAAAGGAACATCTTCCCAAAACGCTGTTGTTATGGCTAATGCTGCTGCGGCTTTGATTACTGCAGACCCTTCACTTGGATTTGAGCATGCGCTATCCAAAGCTGAAGATTCACTTTTGTCAGGAAAAGCCCTACAGGTGTTCACTGCCCTTGTCAATCCTAAAACATCCATTTCTTTTGCAAACTAAGACCTATGAATATTTTAGATAGAATTATTGTCCACAAAAAGAAGGAAGTTTCCGAAAAGAGCGGCCTTGTTCCTGTAAAGTTGCTTGAAAAAAGTATTTATTTTGAAAGCAAAGTGGTGTCGATGAAAAAGTACATCACCAGGGAAGATAAAACGGGGATTATTGCTGAATTCAAAAGAAAATCACCTTCAAAGGGAGATATCAATATCAATGCATCCATCGAAAAGGTAAGCATCGGTTATATGCAGGCAGGGGCTTCGGCTTTGTCCATCTTGACCGATCAGGAGTTTTTCGGTGGGCAAAATGAGGATTTGACTTTGGCCAGAAAATACAACTTCTGCCCGATTCTTAGAAAGGATTTCATTATTGATGAGTACCAGATCATTGAAGCCAAATCAATAGGTGCGGATTGCATCCTCCTAATTGCTGCTGCATTGCAGCCTAATAGATTAAAAGAATTGGCTGCTTTTGCACGTTCTTTGGGACTAGAGGTGTTGATGGAGGTTCATGATGGAGAAGAACTTGGTGTTGCAGTAAACGAATATTTGGATTTGATTGGCGTAAATAACAGGAGCCTGAAAACTTTTGAGGTTTCATTGGAAACATCTTTCGGTTTGGTTGATCAAATCCCATCTGATTTTGTGAAAATCTCTGAAAGTGGAATTTCCAACCCCCAAACACTTGTTGACCTGAAAGATGCCGGCTTTGATGGATTTCTGATAGGTGAGAATTTTATGAAATCTGGAAGGCCGCAACAGGCGGCTTATAATTTCATAAAAGAATACAGGAATTTGATTTCCCAAAAGCATGGCATAACCGGAGGATGATGAAGCTGAAAGTCTGTGGCATGCGGGAACCTGATAATATCAGGGAATTGATAGAGCAAATCCAGCCTGATTGGATGGGTTTGATCTTTCATCCTTCTTCGCCAAGGTTTGTGGACAGCAATGAAGACTATATCAAAGCATTAGAGATCAGAAAAGTAGGGGTTTTTGTCAATGCGGATATCGCGGATATAGCGGAAAAAATCCATTCTTTTGGATTGACAACGCTACAGTTGCATGGGAAAGAAACAGTTGATGAAGTCAGGAAAATCAAAGAGAAATCCGGGTTGGAAATCTTCAAGGTTTATTCGGTCAATGATTCAATCCAATGGGAATTAGTGGAATGTTACTTGCCTTATGTGGACTACTTTCTATTTGATACTTTCACCAAGTCCTACGGTGGTAGTGGGAAGACCTTCAATTGGCAATTGCTCCTGGATTACCCTTTTGAAAAGCCCTTTTTACTTAGTGGAGGCATAAGTTTGGATCATATAGTTCCCATCCAAAATCTCCAATCCCAAGTCCCCCAAATGAAAGGAATAGACATCAATTCAAAATTTGAAATTGAACCGGGATATAAGAATTTGGCTTTAATAAAAGAGTTTAAAGGGAAAATTTGAATAGAAATATAGTTGAAATAAGGTAGAAATATAGTTGAAATAGTCTATTAATTTCTTACCACTAATCCAGATAGTAATCGGATCTAATTCTAAGATCTAATCCCGATAGCTATCGGGACTACCTTCTCACATCTCACATCTCACGTCTCACGTCTTAAAAAAAAATGATCAAAATCGACGAAAAAGGATATTATGGAAAATTTGGGGGTGCATACATCCCTGAAATGCTCCATCCCAATATTGAAGAGCTCAGGGAAAATTATGAGCAGATTGTGGCTACAGACGAGTTCCAGAAGGAATTCAAAAGTCTGTTGAAAGATTACGTAGGAAGGCCTACACCTCTATATTTTGCGGAACGAATGTCCCGGAAATATGGCGCAAAAATATACTTCAAGCGCGAGGACCTTTGCCATACCGGTGCCCATAAGGTCAACAATACAGTTGGGCAGATTATCTTGGCCAAAAAGCTTGCCAAAAAGCGGATCATTGCAGAAACAGGTGCCGGTCAACATGGAGTTGCCACTGCCACTGTATGTGCCTTGATGGGAATGGATTGTACCATTTACATGGGTTCACTTGACATCCAACGGCAGCGCCCCAATGTAGAACGGATGAAAATCCTGGGCGCAAAAGTGGTTCCCGCCACTTCAGGAAATCAAACCCTCAAAGATGCCACCAACGAAGCGATGCGTCAATGGATCAATAATCCTGTTGATACGCATTACATAATTGGTTCTGTGGTAGGGCCACATCCATATCCTGAAATGGTGGCCAGGTTTCAATCTGTGATTTCTGAAGAGATTAAATGGCAGTTGAAAGAAAAAGAAGGAACAGAAAATCCCAATTTGGTCATCGCCTGTGTAGGTGGAGGTAGCAATGCGGCTGGAGCATTTTACCATTATTACAATGTCCCTCAGGTAAGGCTGATTGCAGTAGAGGCTGCGGGATTGGGAATATCTTCCGGGAAATCTGCAGCCACCACTGCCCTGGGAACTCCGGGTATCCTGCATGGAAGCAAAACTTTACTTATGCAAACTGAAGATGGACAGGTTGTAGAGCCACATTCCATTTCGGCAGGACTGGATTATCCCGGAATAGGACCTGTACATGCGCATCTTTTTGATATCGGGAGAGGGGAGTTTGTGGCAGTGGAGGATAAAGATGCGATGAAGGCAGGAATAGAACTCAGTCGCATGGAAGGTATTATCCCGGCCATCGAAACCGCCCATGCCATCCACGCACTGAATATGATTATGTACAGAAAGGGCGATATCATCGTCATCAACCTGTCTGGAAGAGGTGACAAGGATCTGGAAACTTATATTAAGTGGGGAGGGTATTAAAGGAGGAAGGATGAAGGGTGAAGGATGAAGGTTGGGTTGTACGAAGAACGAAGTACAATGTACCAAGATTCCGAAAATCTTATTCGGATAGCTACTATGAGAGTGGTCTAACAACCATGATTAGGAAAAAAGTTTTATTTCTACTTTGCCAATGACAAATTTGGAAATTGATAGTTTAGAACCACAAATAACATTCAAATCTTGTAAATGGCTTTGCCTTGTCACCTCGACGTCAGGAGAGGTCTATGGCCTGATGTCATTACCTAGTTCTGAACATTTAAAAGATGTTAAGGACTCGAAATGACAAAGTGAAAGCCTTTGACACAATTGAATTGATATGAAATCTAAAATCTAAAATCTACATTCTGCAATCTACAATCTAAAATCTCAAGTCTCACGTCTCATATCTCACATCTCAAAAATATGAACCGAATACATACATTATTTCAAAACAAAAAAGAGCGGGTGCTGTCGATTTACTTTACGGCAGGATTTCCAAAATTGGAAGATACTCTGCCGATCATGAAGGCTGTTCAGGATGCCGGGGCGGATATTATAGAGATAGGAGTTCCATACTCGGATCCGATAGCTGATGGGCCAACCATTCAGGACAGCAACATGATTGCCCTAGAAAACGGCATGAGTCTCAAAAAGCTGTTTGGACAATTAGAGGTTATGCGGGAGTCAATTACTATTCCGGTGGTACTGATGGGATATTTGAATCCGATCATCCAATATGGGATGGAAGCTTTTTGCAAAAAATGCCAGGAATTGGGGATTGATGGTCTGATCTTGCCTGATCTTCCGGTGCAGCAATACCTTGAGGAATACCGGCAATTGTTCGAGAAATATGGTTTGGCAAATACATTTTTGATATCTCCTCAGACCAGTGAAAAGAGGATTTTGGAAATCGACCAAAATTCAGATGGTTTTATCTATATGGTTTCTTCCCATAGCATTACAGGTGCCAAATCAGGGATTTCCGAAGAACAGATTGCCTATTTCAAGAGGGTAAAAGAGATGGATCTTAAAAACCCAAGGTTAATCGGTTTTGGGATTTCCGATTCGGAGACATTTACCAATGCATCTTCTTATAGCAATGGTGCGATCATAGGAAGTGCATTTATCAAAGTGATCAAAGACAGTAAAAATCTGGCTGAGGATATAAAAAACTATATTCAGTCCATAATCAAATAAAATATGATTGTTCAGTTAAAAGAAGATATTTCCGAAAAACAAAAGGATTCCCTTATTCAGGAAATTAATCAAATCGGTTACAAAATCACAGAAGTGAAAACCCAATTAGGGGATTATTTGGTGGGGATAGGCAAGAAAGAATTTGACATCCGTAAAATCGGCCAAAAAGAAGGTATTCAGGATATTCACATTGTGTCCGATGAATATAAGCTGGTTTCCAAAAAATGGAAGGCAAAGCCTACTTCAGTCGATTTGGGGGATGGGGTGTATATTAAAGATGGTGATATGGCCATCATGGCAGGTCCATGTTCCATTGAATCAGAAGAACAGATCATCAAAGTCATTGACCACCTCAAAGAAAACGGGATCAAAATGATGCGTGGTGGTGTATTCAAACCCAGGTCAAGTCCCTATGCTTTCAGGGGCTTGGGGATTGATGGTCTGAAATTATGGTATGGCTTGGCAAAGGAAGCAGGTATCAAGATTGTAACTGAGGTCATGCAGGTTTCGCAGATTGAGGAAATGTACCCTTATGTGGACATTTATCAGGTGGGTGCCAGAAATACCCAAAACTTCAATTTATTGGATGAATTGGGGAAAGTGGACAAAACGGTCATGATCAAAAGAGGGATATCCGGAACCATAGAGGAATTGCTCCAATCTGCCGAATATGTATTCTCCGGTGGCAATGAAAAACTGATACTGTGTGAAAGGGGAATCAGAACCTATGAAAAGGCAAGCAGAAACACCCTGGATCTGAATGCCGTTCCCATCTTGAAAGTCAAATCCCATTTGCCCGTGGTTGTTGACCCGTCCCATGGAATCGGAATCAGGGAATATGTACCGCAAATGGCACTTTCCGGAGTGATGGCAGGTGCTGATGGGATCATCTATGAAACCCATGAAATCCCCGAAAAAGCCTACTCCGACGGACAACAGACCTTGGATTTTGCACAAAGCACACTCTTGGCGGATTGGATAAGGAAGACCTTTGCGATGAGAAAGACGTTTGATTTGTTGTAGAGGATTGGAAAATTGCAAGATTGAAAAATTAGGATGGTAGAGGTTTGAAGGTTCAAAGGTTGCAAGATTGAAATAGTCTCAGCCACTACGACCAAGTTATCTCTCTTCTCGGCTCTAGTCCCTGCCTGCCTGGCAGGTCTCGCATCTTGTTCTTGGGCCTTCATTTGAATATCAATTCTCTCCCCCTCAATCGTATACTTTCCATAATAGGTACTTTTATTTAAGGTGTGTTAACATATGTTGCTATTTGAAATACCCTTTAGGGGCAGTCCCGAGATTTGGGAGGTTGAACAATCTGAAAAAAAACATAAATAGAATATCCAATAAATCAACTGGTGACAAGACGAAACCAAGGCCCCAGTCTTTATACTTGGTACCAAAATCAAAACCGATAACTTCAAAAAAACCTTCGAGGTCCTGTCGTCGCGGTGGGGAAGACCTCAAAGGTTGTGGGAGAAGTACTTTGGTTTTTTTTAAACCCCAAGGTCTTGCTCTAGGATTAAAGTTTAAATGGTGTTAGGTAAAATTGGAAATGGCTGGATTTGCTGTTATTGTTTAAACACCCTGAAAGGGTGACATGTTTATAGATCGTTTGATGGGTTACCCAAGTTGGTTTTGGCTAATTTGATGGTCAATTGAGAAGGTGACTTTTCGCCAAAACAGGGGAGGTATATTTACCACAGATGAATCTTTTCGGGTAACCACATAGAAGCATAGAACACATTGTTTTTTGGTGCAGTTTCCATCTTTTTTTTTAAAAAATGAGCTTAATTTTCTATGTGTACTAAATGGACTATGTGGTAAAAATATGACTTAATATATTTTAGTTTTTAATAGGGTTTGGTCTACGAGAAAAACCTTCGAGGTTCAGTTCTCTCGAATGGGGAAGACCTCAAAGGTTTGCGGCTTTCGGGATTAGATGTTATTAGCCAGATTATAAGTCTCACTTTATTTCCGTCAACTCATGCAACCCAGACCTTACTTTTATAATCCTATAGCTATATAATCGAAATATGACTTAGATTGAATTTCAATTATAGTTCATTTTGAAATATGATATCTATGAAATACAGCCTGTTATTCACCATTGTCTTGTTGGTGGTTTTTAATTCTTGCAGTGAAAAAGACCCGCAAACAATAGTTTGCGGGATTTTACCTGACTTACAGAATAAAACCATTTCGTTAATTCCAGTTGATGATTATTTCCCCGGACTGAAGAGTAAGGAAGGGTATCACACAATCGAGACCGATAGTTTAGGACGGTTCAAGTTTAGTTTCACCTTAACAGGTCCAAATTTCTATCAAATCATCAGCAATAATTATCATTAGTTGAAAGCTGATATTTTCATTATACCCAAAGATTCTTTATACATTGAACAATCTTCATGGAGTGACGAACCGAAATTTGTAATTGGAGGAAAAGGAAGTGAAAAAATTATGCATCTGGAAAAGGATTATTCCATTTTTCCAAAGGATAAGTTATTCTTTGAGAAAATAACGAGTGACTCCTTTTCTACTGAACTTGAATTCAAAAGATTTATAGATAGCATTCATGTTGAAAGAGTAAATGCTTTGAATTGGTTTGCATCAATTCCTGAAGTAGTAAAGGAATACCATTTGAATACAATAAATGCCGAAAGGGCTAGCTTCCTTTTGGAGCATTTGGAAAGAAGGAATTATTATACAAAGGAAGAATTTGATTACTTTTTTCCTCATGAGACTTACTACAATTTCCTTGATAGTATTGATTTCAACAATGACTTTTCCAAAACTACAGCCGCTAAAATATTGGCTGGCGAATTTTTAACTAATAAGGCGCGGCATGCATTAAAAAATAAAAATGAAGAAGAATGGTGGAAAGAAAATTTGAATTGGAAATTGAAATTCATTGCCCATCAACCCAAATCATCCTGGACAGACCTCATGGCTTTAAGCACTATAAGCGAGTATTCATTCGGATTGATGGCCGATGATTTTTTTGATCATTTAAAGGTATTTGAAGAAAGTATGCGAAATCATTTTTCAAATGATATTAGCCGAAACAGCTTTGAATTGAATATTGCAAGCTTCAATCATTTGGAGCCCGGAAGTCAGGCACCCGACTTTGAATTGCCTGATTCAAATGGCCTCCTACATAAATTAAGTGACTTTCAAGGTAAAATAGTGTATATCGATTTTTGGGGTACATGGTGCTACCCATGCATCGAAGAAATACCGGATGCTTTATCACTGCAGGAGAAGTATAAAGACCAGCCGGTGAATTTCATTTATATAGCATTGGAAAACGGTTCAGATATTATTCGCTGGAAAGAGTTTATAGCAGGAAAAAATCAAAGGTTTGCAAAATTCCTAGGCAATAAACCTTATCCAGGTCTTCATCTTGTTGCGGAAAATCAATTTAGAAATGAAGCCATTTCTGCATATAAGTTAAATTTTGCCCCGACCCATGTTCTTATTGATCAAAAGGGGACGATTGTTAAAGCAAGAGCAAAGCGCTCAAAGGACATTCATGAAGATATTGATAAGTTGTTATATCAATAATTCTATGTAGAACCTCAAAGATGTGAGTGACATTCACATTGGCGATGGAGTAATTTCGGTTATGTCTCATCTTGAAAAACGATAGAAATGAAATACAACTTTTTATTAATCATTGTCTTTTTGTTTGGATTTGGTTCATGCAAGGAAAAAGACGGAAAAACAATTGTTGGTGCTAATTTACCTGACATACAAATGAAAAAGGCAGAACAAATATTGAACAATGAAATAGAAAATGGAAAATCACCTTCCATTCAATATTTCTTCTTTGACCAACACAAAATCATTGATTCATTTCAAAAGGGATTTGCGGATATCGTAGGACAGAAAAAGGTGGATTCAAATACAACTTATCACGCCTTATCGGTCACCAAAACATTTACCTCACTAGCGGTTTTACAGTTGGTAGAGCGTGGACTATTGGAGCTGGAAAAACCTGTAATCCATTATTTGCCCGGTTTTGATTATGGAGATGAAATTACTGTAAAACAATTGTTGAACCATACTTCAGGAATACCAAACCCCATTCCGCTTGCATGGATTCATTTAGAAAGCGATCATCATATATTTGACAGAAACTCATTTTTTGATTTGATTATTGAAAAAAACAAGAAGGTCAAATCCAAACCCAATGAAAAGTTTGCTTACTCCAATTTAGGGTATGTGATTTTAGGGCAATTAATTGAGAAAGTTTCCGGTAAAACCTATGAAGATTATATCATTAAAAATATTGTTCAAAAACTGCCAATAGGCCATGATGAAATGGCTTTTACCATTCCAAATCTTGATTTCCACGCAAAAGGTTATCATAAAAGAATGTCTTTTTCCAACCTCATTTTAGGCTTGTTTATCAACAAATCGAAGTTTATGGGTGAGAATGAAGGAAGATGGCAACCCTTTAAAATCTACTATGTAAATGGGGCTCCTTATGGAGGATTAGTTGGCAAGCCCAATGCATTTGTTTCATACGTTCAGGAATTGATGAATGAGAAAAATGGTTTGATTTCTGAAAAATCCAAAACAATGCTATTTCAGGAAAACAAAAATAATCAGGGTAAAAATACCGGGATGTGCCTGGGTTGGTTTTCCGGAGAACTAAACGGTATAAAATATTTTGCACACGCAGGTGGAGGCGGCGGGTATTACTGCGAAATCAGAATCTATCCAAAAATAAATAGGGGAAGCGTGATTTTTTTTAATCGAACAGGAATGTCAGACGAGAGGTATTTGGACAAAATTGACAGATTTTATATTTAAAGGATTAGAACCTCAATGTGGTGAAAAAACCTTCGAGGTCCTGTCTTCGCGGTAGGGAAGACCTCAAAGGTTTCCGACCTTTGAGGTTTATTTTTAACCTCGAAGGTCTCCCCCGCTTTTTAACAATAAAATAAACTTTCATCCTTTTTTTCAAAAAGCCATGCAACCCTCCTACCATTTTTCCAATCACTACACTGTATGAAAATACTTTTCAAAGTTTTTTCTATTAAAAAATCTAAACCAACACTTACAAATGAAAACTAACAACATTCTAATCTTAGCCGCTATTTGGCTACTTATTTTATCTGCCTGCAAGGAGGATGAGAATCCGGTGCTACAAAATAAACTTGTTGCCAATGCCGGTGCAGATAAGGAAATCCAGGTCAATACACCTGTGCAACTGGACGGGTCAGGTTCCAGTGATGGGAACCAACTATCCTTTACTTATAACTGGACTTTGAATTCCCGACCTGCTAACAGTACTGCGGCACTTTCAAACCCTACGCAGGAAAAACCTAGTTTCACCCCGGAACAATTGGGGCTTTACGAAGTGGAGCTGAAGATCGCCAATCAAAC
>NZ_JBGTCA010000034.1:0-25350 GCF_041749095.1 Aquiflexum sp.
CGGCATTTTCTCTGCTGGCACAAAACCGCATATAGATTGAAAACTGGAACATGGCAAAACCATCATCCAGCAGTTTTTTCCGGAAAGAAGTGGCGATTTTTCTGTCCTTGCGGGTTTCGGTGGGAAGATCAAAAAAGACTAAAACCCACAAACTCCTGTACTGATTAAGACGTGAGAAATATTTTTCATCCATATTCCGGATAAATGATTTTTCGACTTGTCCCGGAAAAGCATTCATAAAGAGATGCTGTAGTTCTTGAAGCGGCTACCATCAGAGGGCTTTTTTGCCCATCAATCTTTACATCCAAAGCCGGAATACTCAATAATTCTTTCTTAAGTTGGGTATTGAGCTCAGCGTAATCATCTTGATTTTCCACAATATGGGAAACTACCAAATCCACATATGGTCTATAAGGCTCCATAATATCGTCGGCCAAACAATAAGCATTGTACTTATTCCTATGCCAAATACCTACCCCAGGGAGCATTCCTGAAGAAACCAATGCCCTTGCAATCACTGCCCTTAATATGGAATATCCATAATTGAGCAGATTATTGGGTGGGATTCCAACCTGGCCTCTATTGAAATCGTGGATATCAAATAATTCCTGCCAATAGATCGCAGCGGCTTGTGCTTCATGATTGCCGGAATCACCAGAATTCACATTCTTGAACAGATACTCCATCCGTTTGGATTCTTTCCCCTTTTCTTTCAATAAAGCGTATTGGTTTTTTATTTTGGCGGTAACTGTTTGTTGCCAGAGATTTTTTTTAAGGGGTTGGGAAGCTTCCAATTGGTATCGTACCCTTTCCGTTTGTTCAGAGTGGCCCTGCATGGGCAGCAAAAGTCCTTCCGGTAGATGCTGGGCATTGCAGGATACGATGGCTACTTTTCTTTCGGTAAGTTTGGCAAGCAGACCATTGGTAATGGTAATCTGTTGGTTTTCCAAAACGATCATACCCAAGTCCTCTATAGGAACTGTCCTGTTTTCCTTATCAGCTTCCGGAAAACTGATATATAGCTGTTCGTTTTTGGTGCTGAGGTAAGCTGGGTTACCGAAAAAGAGGGTTCTTTTGATCATAAATTTTGATGTTTGGTCAAATAGGAAGACCTGGCAGGTTTTAAAAACCTGCCAGGTCTCTCTCTCACTCCATGTCTTTATTCATCAACCATTCTTTTTTGACTTCCATCATATATTTTACATGCTCCAAACCATCAAAGAAATTCAGGTAATATGAACGGACTATGTTAGAAGGTCTATTTTGATTTTGATAAGCATGCCAACTCGACCATTTCCAATCCTGATGATTTTTGACAAAGCCGTGTTTGACAGGATTTAGGTGGATATAAAGGAAATTTTCTTGCCATTGGCGTTCATCGAGAATTGGAGTTCTTTTGAAATGCTCTACAAAGAGGCTTCCTCTTCTTTCATATCTTTTGTTAAAAGCTTTAGAGTAAGAGTTGAAAAAATCACTGAAGGCTTTTGTTACCGGATTATTTGAGGCGTGGCCTAGTTTGGTAGGGGTCAGACCTGCCAGGTTTTGAAAACCTGGCAGGTCTGACCTTACACCCACCAACAAGTGGAAATGATTCGGCATCAAACAGAATGCATAAGTATCCACAACCCTTCCCAAGTATTTGGCATACTGTTGCAGAAAATACCTATAGTTTTCCACTTCCCGGAAAATATTTTCTGTGCCGTTGGCATGGTTGAAGATATGGTAAGATTGCTCTGGTTCCATTTAACTTTAGTTTTTGGATATTTGGCTGATTTAACTTTTCCAAAGTTTTAGAACTTTGGAAAAGTTAAAAGCACCTATAGTTTTCCTCTTCCCGGAAAATATTCTCAGTTCCGTTAGCATGGTTATAGATATGGTAGGATTGTTCTGGATCCATAAAGCATTCTTATTGCTTAAAACTTGAATTTGATCTCACCATCAATACTAAAGTCAAAGTCTTTTCCTTCAATTATAAAATTATAATTTGATGGTGTTAACAATAACCTAGGAGCTATAAAATCTGAACTTATAGATGAAAACCCATCTTTACCTTTTGTTCCAAAAATATTTTTGGGAAAGTCAATGGATAACTTTTGATCGTCCCTAGCCTCTAAATGATGTTGAAGAAGAATTCTTTTTGTATTTGCATCTGCTAATTTTTTAATGAAATAAAGTCTATTGGATAGATTCTCTTTATTTAAACTCATCAACTCCTCTTTGTCAATAAAATAAACTATCAATTTTTGCCCAACTTGAAAAACATGATATAACTCAACCTTTTCTTGATTCTTACCAGTTCCTAGCATTATGCATTTCTCAAAAAGATCTTCAAGCCTATAACTTCCATTTAGTTTGCCGATTTTCGATGCTTCGAATAAATTAATAGGTACAATTTTTCTCTGATTTATTCCCTTATAATATCCAAATGCATAATTGTCACCTGAATTTGTGTAATAGGAGTTTTTGTAATCATACCTAGACTTGTAAGTCTGCTCTTTAAGTTCAGTTACATTATCTGCATCTAAAAATCCTCGACCCGCTTTAACCCTAACTCTTACTCTCCTTATAATTTTACCATTAAAGTCTTTCAATTCAGAAAGTGGGATTCCATCTGAAATTTGTTTTTGAAGGTGTCTTTCCAAATAAGGATCGACTATTACATCCATTCCGATTTTTAAACCTGTAATAGGTTTTCTTCCTACTACCCACATTTCTTCTTTCCCATTACTTTCCTTGAATATGAATTCCCCTTTTGAATCTCTTTGAGGAGCACCATTTTCATCTCTGACTACTGCTTTGATTTTCCCATAAAAGGTATCTAAATGTAACTGTCCCCTAACTGAATCACCAGTCGCAACTTTAGGAATCTTGATGCCTTTCTTGTCAAAAATTAAATTATCTTCTTTATCTCTTAACCATATAACTCTTCCACGCTTTCTTACTAATCTCTTTCCTGGTGTAAATGCTTGATCCTTATTGGGTATATTATTAATCAAAATTTTATCTTTAATTCCTTGGAGTAAATGATGACCAAAACCCTCAAATGGTGAAAGAGGATAGTCTTTTGTTTGATTATTTTCAACATCATCAAAATATTTTTTTAGGATTGAATCCCGTTCTGCTGCTTTTGGAATTAATGTCAAAACTGCAGCATCGATTGCGTGATGGTAGTGTTTTCCTCTATCTTTAATTTCTTCTTTGGGCTGTACTCCATAAATATTTCTAAACAAAGAAGTAACAGACCCTTTTTGAACATCAACCCTGTTGAATACCGTTTTAAGATAATGAAAAGCATATTTGGAAATTAGTTGACTATCTATTAATTGACTATTTTTAAATCCTACGGGCACATCAATTCTAGTAAACCTATCCAATTTATTTCTCCAATAATCTAACTCCATTTGAAGCATATGTTTTTTTCGAATTGCATCATCTTTTGTAGTCTTGTCTATGGCTCCTCTAGACTTTGATTTGGCCGTTTCAATTTGCTTGTACAAAGAATCGACCCTTTTTTCCCAATCAACTAATTGTGGTTTTATCGCTTTTCCTTCAGCTGTATCGATGTGATAATTTGGAAGTTCAACAGGCAGTTTATTTTTCTTTACATTGGTATTATAGTCGGCATAGCAAACTGTCAGATTAGCTAAGGAATTATCAAAAGATTTACTTCTAGGTATGGTGTGTTCAAAATGAATTACATTCTTATCAAATAATTTTGTGAAAGGAATCATATTACCTGTATACAAGCATTTGCAACCCTGCTCTTTCCAGAGTCTGTATTTTTTGATATCATCTTTGGTAGCCATTACCTCTTTCCAGAATTCTGTTGGGTCCTTGGTTTGTTCCGTCCAAAGCCTTAACTTCTCCTTATCTGTTTGATTTTCTGGATCAGCACTACCTTTAAACTCAGGGTCTTTGAGCAATTGAGTAATAGCAAATGCTATTTCACGATTTTCATTCTCTCTATTTCTTTGATATGTATCAATTGCCCACCGCTTATTGGCATCATTCAAATCTCTAGCTACTTCTACAACAAGCCTTGTGTCTTCATCAATTCTCCCTTGACCAATTAGAAAATTAATTATTTTCCTTAATTCAAATAGGGTTTTATAAGCCATTGGATTTTTAAAGGCTCCTGTTTTTGGGCTTGGTAGATAAAATTTTCCATCATTGTCCCTTTCAGCGGGAGGATAAATGTCTATTTGAGATGGGTGATAAAGTTTCTTCAACTTTTCACTCTCTATATGGAATTCGTCTTCTAATATCTCCTTAATTTTATCTAGTAAATGTGGGCTACTAAAGTGCTTTCTATCAGTTGATTTGAAAAAAATTTGATAATACGATTTTATCCTAGAAAGATAGAACTCTTTTTCTGGTTCTTTTTTCCAAGCTTCTTCTCCAAAGTGTGATAATAAAGCCCTATCTAAATCATTCAAGTCATCTGGATCTAAGACATAAGAAGGATTCCTAAAACCTTGCTTATAATCGGATAAATGATAATCAGATATCAATTTATTTACTATTGCAATTACCTTTTTCTCTTTTCTGTTTTCTTCTATAATTGACTTGACCCTGTTTTTAATAAACAATTCACTATGAAAAAAACGATCTTTTCCGATGACTTCGGGGATTTTCGCAAGCAAGACTGCTTCAGTATAAATAAGTCCTTCTCTAAGAAAAGGTAAAATGCAATTAATAGCCTTAAGACTTAAAGATGCGTAGCCAACAGGAAAGGTGTTCCAAAGGAATTTTAATTCTTTGACTTGTTCATCTTTAAAGTTAAAATTAACCCTAAAAAATTCTTCTAAAAGTTCTTCATCTTCGTAGGAAAATAATATATGCCAAACATCTTCTATTGTATAGGTGATTTCCTTTTGTTTACCATATTTAACGACAGATTTAGTGGAATTAAGATTTTTCCAATCTTCCCCAAAAAGAGACCTTAATCTCGCAGAAACAGGACAGGATGGAACTGTGGTTTCATCATTGTAATTAAGCTTCCATTTTTTGTTTGTTATTTTTTGCAAATGCTTATTTATTTGGGAAAACTTGAAATCATTTTTCCCTTTTAGAAAAAACTTTTCTTCAAACAATGCTTCCTTTAATTCCAAGGGAAGTCCCTCCATTTTACCAGTTTCAGGATCAAAATATTTGATGTTGTTTAAAAAACTCCATGCTCTAAACTCTTCAAAAATAGGGTGACTAGTTGGGCATCTTGACTTTTGGGGTTCTAACGTGCATTTTCCAACGAGACCTTTTTGTGATCTAAGTGGTCTTTGAAAAAAGATAGCTTTTTTGATTTGTTCTTTAAATGGAACATCTTCAAAAAGTTGGGTTTCACAAATCAAGTCTACTTCCTTTTCATAGTCTGATCTCAATGTATATCTATTTCGAATTCTAATTCCAGAATCTTCAAGGTAAGCAAATGCCGCCCCTAGTGTTTTATGTTCTTCAAGAAGCTGTTCATATTCATTTCTTCCTATTGTGCCTGTTTCAGAACTACCTTTATATATGGCAACTTTTTCATTTGTTCCATTTTTTCTACTACTTTTAAAGCCTCTTCTTTGAGCTATATGAAAAAGAGACCTTCCTAACTTATAGCGGTTACTTTCTTCAGAAAAATCAAGTTTACTTTTAACTAGTTCTTTTCTCAACTGATAAGGGCTAGAATAATCAGGCTTACCATCCAAATCAAAATCCAATTTGATCCATTGTTGAAAATCTTGGTCATCAACCGGAAATTTTCTCCCTTTCCCTTTTGAATATTTCCTCCATTTATCAAGTGATTTAATGCTCAGCGGGCAGTATCCATTTATGATTAAACATTCTAATGTCGCCCAAATTCGATATCTCCTTGCATTGTAAAGTCTTCTTGTAGACCGATTGGAGGTTCTTTCAGCAGCAAATGAATACTCACCTGCTTTACCTTCACCTATTCCTTTTTTAAAAGTATAAACTCCAAACCAAGGAAATTCCTTGCCTTCTCTAAGTGAAGCGCCAATAGAGTTTGTACCTAAATCAATTCCAAAAATTTGTTCCATTATTTTTTATTTTTACATTTGACTTGAAAGACAATTCACAACAAGGCTATAAGCCGAAGATTTCTCAGCCCTGCATACTTCTGTAGGGCTTTTCTTTTGAACTCCCAAAATACCCCTAACCTTTTGATAAAAAAATACCTGAAACAGGGTATTTTTCCCTTCTGACAGTCATTGTCCCAAAACTTTTAAAAACTTCAAGAATACTCCCCCTTTCCCTCAAATATCCCAATCCCAATTTTCCAATCTTAAAATTTTCCAATCCGCCACGGCGGACAAGTTCTTCCAATCCCTCCCCCTATTCCCCAATTTTTCAATTTTCCAATCTCCCAATTTTCCAATTCCCTTATTTTCCCCTTATATTTAAAACCATGAAATTCACTCCTCTCCTTACCTTGGTGATTTTGTGGTTTGTTCAAACTGCAGCTGTCCAAACCCAACCTTTTGGACTTATTGAAACCCCTCAAGGGGAAATCTATATCCGCTTGTTTGATGAAACCCCAAAACACAGAGACAGCTTTATACAGCTTGCAGAGGCAGGTTATTGGGACTCGTTGACTTTCGACAGAGTGATACCCAATTTTGTAGCACAGGGAGGGTGCCCGGATACGGAAGAGGGTTTCAATGATCCCGAATATTTGTTGGAACCTGAGATTGTCAGAGGCATTACCCATGTCTATGGTGCCGTAGGCGCAGGAAGGGACGACAATCCGGACAAACTATCGGCCAGGTGTCAGTTTTATATTGTACAGAACAAAAACGGTCTTCACAGATTGGATGGTGATTATACCGTCTTTGGCCAGGTGATCAAAGGTATGGACGTAGTCGATAAAATTGTCTTTGAAAAAAGGGATGATACCGACGTACCACTAACTCCAATAACCCTCAAAGTAAAAATAATCCAGCTCAACAAAAGCGAAATTGATAAATTGCTTGGTTCTTAAATGTGGTTTATCGCTTTATTCCAAATAGACTGATTTCCTTGTGGAATATAAGATATAATTCCGAAAATTATCTGGACGAAGACCGAGACTGATAGCTACCGGATCCTTCTTCGGTCTTCGGTCTTCGGTCTATTATAAAAGAAAACAATTGCAAATTGCAGTTTAGCAGATATTCATAATTAATATTCCCACAAATAAAGAAACAATATGGCCCAACCGATCAGAATCCTCGTTGTCGGCTGTGGTAACATGGGTGCTTCCCATGCCGCTGCCTACCATCAAATGCCCGAATTTGAAATATGCGGCCTAGTTGCCCGTGGCGACAGCAAGCGGAAATTAAATGAAAAACTTGAGTTTGATTATCCTCTATTTGATGATTATGAATCTGCCCTCACCAAAAGTAAGCCAGATGCAGTCTGTATTTCCACCTACCCTGATACCCATGAGAAAATGGCATTGAAAGCATTGGAGGCGGGATGTCATGTGTTTATTGAAAAACCATTGGCAGATACAGTCACCGGTTCGCAGCATATCATTGATGCTGCAAAAATAACCGGAAAGAAAGTGGTAGTGGGATATATTTTAAGGCACCATCCATCGTGGGAAAGGTTTATTGAAGAAGCACATAAGTTGGGCAAACCTTTGGTGATGCGGATGAACCTCAATCAGCAAAGTCATGGATATATGTGGGATGTACATAAAAACCTGATGGAAAGTCTCAGCCCTATCGTGGACTGCGGTGTCCATTATATAGATGTTATGTGCCAGATGACAAGGTCCACACCTGTATCTGTTTCTGCCATAGGCGCAAGGCTGACAGATGAAATCCCAAGCAACAATTATAATTACGGACAGTTGCAGATCAGATTTGAAGATGGTTCTGTAGGTTGGTATGAAGCAGCTTGGGGCCCGATGATTTCTGACAATGCCTTTTTTATCAAAGACGTTTTTGGCCCGAAGGGGGCTGTATCCATACAGGCCAAAAGTGCAGGAGCCTCAGGTAAATCAGACCATGTGGATTCCCACACCAAAACCGAAAGCATCAAAATCCACCATGCTGCTATCGATGAGCGCAACAACTTTATCCATGAAGACCAATGGATAGATATGACTGATGAACCCGATCATCAGGAATTATGCAACCGTGAACAGCACTTCTTTTTGAAAGCCATTCAAACCGATATGGATCTTACAGATCATCTTGATGATGCCATCAACAGTCTCAAAATAGCCTTTGCCTGTGACGAATCTGTCAGGACCGGCAAGATGGTCAATCTTTAAAACCAAATATTTCCCTTATGAATTGGTTTACATCTGAATTTTTATACCACTCCTTCGCTTATTTGGCCATGTTTGGGGTAAGCTGGTATGCCTATCATAAAAAAAGTCTCAAATTCTTTTCTGACCAAGGTTGGGCAAAGCATATGGGACCACATTTTTTGGTAATGGGTATAGGTATTCTTGTTTGGGGTTTATTGCCGTTATTTAGTTGGGGCTATGGATTTTCTCAAGAAATCATCACAGGCAAAACTCCAATGGACAACATACAAAATTTATCCGTTATTGCCTTGGCAATTCTGGCAATGATCGTAGGCTATACCCAATCATCAAAACTACAAAAGATTGACAAGCTGTTTATAGCCCCACCGACTCCTTTGATCGTCATGTTGTTTTTTATATTCAGAATAAGTTTTTTGGTCGCTTATGAATTTTGGTTCAGGGGTGTTTTTCTACATGACCTACTTTTGGTATTTTCCACGCCAATGGCCATTGGTGTCAATGTCTTTTTATATGCCCTGATCCACTACTTTGCTGGACCGCTGGAAGCTTGGTCAAGTATTGCTTTTGGGATTATTCTTTGTCTGCTTGTTATTTATACCGGCGTGGTTTGGCCGGTCATTTTGATCCACCTGTCTCTATCCCTAAGTTATGAACTGGGCTTCTTCCAAAAAGCATATAAAAGGTTATATTTTGGGTGAAGTAATCAGACCTTATAAATTGAAAACCAAAAGTTTGGTTTATCGGTTTTTCAAGGGAAAGTCAAATTTTACCTAAATCCTGAAAAAAAAGTGAAAAAAATATTTTTTTTTGAGCACAATTATTTTGCATTTCAAAATATGAAAAAATATTTTTATAGAATATTCTATTGTCAAACGTTATTTTTTTCAAATATTATTTTTATAATATGGTTTTTTTTCCACAATTTTATTACCGACTAGTAAAGTCTTTCACCCAATTTCAACATCATTTTCTATTAAAAATGAAAATCGTCGACACCAAACGAATTTTCAGAAACTGTTTCTGGACTGCCATATTTGCCAGTGTTTTTTTGATGCAACTTCAATCTGTTGCCAACAAAGACACCATTATGAAAGTAGCGGCACCAAGTGCTGAACTTTCGGATTTAAAGATCAGTACCGGTAAACTTGAACCGAGATTCCACCACTCAATAATGGAGTATCAGGTTCAGTTGTCTTACTTCAACTTTATTTTTGACCTAACCCCTTTCGCTGCTGATAGTCAGGCAAGAATTTTTATCAAGGGCAAAGAAGTCAGGGCTTCCGTTGCATCTCCCAAGATCCTGATTTATCCGGGAAGAAATAGCATTCCTGTCACGGTGGTTTTGGCAAACGGCACCCAAAAAACATATACAATAAATGTACAAAGATTAGCCCCACTTCCAGGCGAAGGAATAAATTTTAAAGTACAATTTAATGATTGTGAGGAATTTTTGGATTTGGACGATTGTCGGGCTGCCCAATCTGACTCTGACGGAGATGGCGTTCCTGACTTTATGGATTTCTGTCCTGACACCCCACTTGGTGAGGAGGTAGATGAGTCCGGCTGCTCTGATTCCCAAAAAGATTCAGATGGAGACGGAGTAACAGATGATGTGGACCTTTGTCCCAATACCCCTGCGGGAGCAGAAGTAGATGAAAATGGCTGTACCCCAGACCAGATAGATACAGATGGTGACGGCGTTCCGGATTACCTTGACCTTTGTCCGGATACTCCTGAGGGGGAAGAAGTGGATGAAGACGGCTGTGGGCCATCCCAAAAAGACAGTGACGGAGATGGGGTAATGGATGACAAAGACCTTTGTCGCGATACGCCTGAAGGAGAAGAAGTGGATGAAAACGGATGTAGCCTTGACCAGATAGATACAGATGGAGATGGTGTACCTGATTACATGGACCAATGTCCGGACACCCCTGCCGGTGAAGAAGTGGATGAGAACGGTTGTGCCTTGTCACAATTGGATTTAGATGGAGATGGGGTCACTGATGATCGCGACCTTTGCCCCGATACACCCGCAGGAGCTGAAGTAGATGAGAATGGATGTAGTCCGGACCAAATTGATACTGATGGTGATGGAGTTCCGGATTATCTGGACCAGTGTCCTGATACCCCTGCCGGTCAAGAAGTGGATGAAAATGGCTGTAGCATTGACCAGATTGATACTGACGGTGATGGAATTCCCGATTATTTGGACCAATGCCCGGATACACCCGGAGGTGCTCAGGTAGATGAAAACGGATGTGCATTATCCCAATTGGATTCAGATGGCGATGGGGTCACAGATGATCTTGACCTATGCCCCAATACTCCTGCCGGAGCCCAAGTGGATGCAAACGGATGTAGTCCGGATCAAATCGATACAGATGGAGACGGCGTTCCTGATCACCTCGACCAATGCCCTGATACTCCTGCAGGTGCGGAAGTGGATCAAAACGGATGTAGTCCTGACCAGATTGACACGGATGGCGATGGAGTTCCTGATCACCTGGACCAATGTCCTGAAACCCCTGCCGGTGCGGAAGTGGATGCAAATGGTTGTGCTCTTTCCCAATTGGATTCAGATGGGGACGGAGTGACTGATGATATTGACCTATGCCCCAATACTCCAGCCAGAGCCCAAGTAGATGCAAACGGTTGTAGTTTGGATCAAATCGATACAGATGGTGATGGTGTACCTGATCACCTCGACCAATGTCCTGACACCCCTGCCGGGGCACAAGTAGATGAAAACGGTTGTAGCCCTGACCAGATTGACACTGATGGCGACGGTGTACCTGATCACCTCGATCAATGTCCTGATACACCGGCAGACGCAGAAGTAGATGAAAACGGGTGTAGTCTAGACCAGATTGACACCGATGGGGACGGGGTTCCTGATCACCTTGACCAATGTCCTGATTCTCCTGCAGGCGCACAGGTATATGAAAACGGGTGTGCCCTTTCCCAATTGGATTCAGATGGGGATGGGGTCACAGATGACCTCGATCTATGCCCCAATACTCCCGCCGGAGCTCAAGTGGATGCAAATGGATGTAGTCCTGACCAAATTGATACAGACGGCGATGGTGTACCTGATCACCTCGATCAGTGTCCCGATACTCCTGCCGGTACGGAAGTAGACGAAAACGGTTGTAGCCCCGACCAGATTGACACCGATGGGGACGGGGTTCCTGATCACCTTGACCAATGTCCTGATTCTCCTGCCGGCGCACAGGTAGATGAAAACGGGTGTGCCCTTTCCCAATTGGATTCTGACGGGGACGGCGTGACAGATGACCTGGATCTATGTCCTGATACCCCTGCCGGTGCCGAAGTGGATGAAAACGGGTGTAGTCTTGACCAGATTGATACAGACGGCGATGGCATTCCTGATCACCTCGACCAATGCCCTGATACTCCTGCAAGTGCGGAAGTGGATGAAAACGGATGTAGTCTTGACCAGATTGACACGGATGGCGATGGAGTTCCTGATCACCTGGACCAATGTCCTGAAACCCCTACCGGTGCAGAAGTAGATGAAAACGGATGTAGTCTTGACCAGATTGACACGGATGGGGACGGTGTTCCTGATCACCTGGACCAATGTCCTGATACTCCAGCCGGAGCACAAGTGGATGAAAACGGATGTGCACTTTCCCAATTAGATTCAGATGGTGATGGGGTAACAGATGATCTTGACCAATGTCCTGATACTCCTGCCGGAGCACAGGTAGATGAAACCGGTTGTAGCATTGAGCAGATTGACACAGATGGTGACGGTGTTCCTGATCACCTCGACCAATGCCCTGATACCCCTGCGGGAGTTCAGGTAGATGTAAATGGATGCGCCCTTTCCCAATTGGATTCTGATGGTGACGGTGTGACGGATGATCTTGACCAATGTCCTGATACTCCTGCAGGAGCACAGGTAGATGAAAACGGATGTAGCCAGGATCAAATAGATACAGATGGAGACGGAATTCCCGATTATCTCGATCAGTGCCCTGACACACCTGCCGGAGCCCAAGTGGATGAAAACGGATGTGCCCTTTCCCAATTGGATTCTGATGGTGACGGCGTGACCGATGATATGGACCTATGTCCTGATACCCCTACCGGTGCGGAAGTGGATCAAAACGGATGTGCACTTTCCCAGTTGGATTCAGATGGTGATGGGGTAACAGATGATATGGACCTTTGTCCTGATACCCCAGCAGGTATGGCAGTTGATGAAAACGGATGCGCACTTTCCCAATTGGATACTGATGGAGATGGCGTGACAGATGATAGGGATCTGTGTCCTAATACCCCTGAAGGAGCTGAGGTAGATCAGTTTGGTTGTTCTATGGAAGAACCGGTTATTACAGTTGTTGTTGATTTTGAAGATGGGGAAATCATAGAGGTTCCATGGGGTACCCCATTCGATGAGTTGGGTCTTCCTGACCAAATCCTGGTTCAGACTGACAATGGCAATTGGGTTCTGCTGCCTATTATCTGGGAAATCGGGGATTACAATCCATTCCAAAATGGCCCCTATGTTTTGACCGGGACTATTGTTCTGCCAAACAGTTGGGAAAATCAAACGGACAGGTTACCAAACATCATTGTGGTGGTCCTTCAAAAAGACAGTCCCATAGATCTTGTTTTGAGCAACGATATTTTCACGCACGATGACAATGGCGAACCGATTTTCGTCGGGGAGTTCACAGTGATAGACCCTATAGATGATATACATATCCTCGAACTCGTTCCAGGTGCATTGGACAATGGTCTGTTTGTCATTATCGATAATCAATTGTATTGGAACAATAGCAGTCTCAGACCGGGAGAAACAACCTTCACAATTCTGGTGAGGGTAACAGACAGAGACGGAAACGTCTTTGAAAAAGAATTTACAATCACAAGAAGGATCAATCAACTGAGCGATCTGGAAATCCCGAATACCTTCACTCCCGATGGGGACAACATCAATGACGAATGGGGAATGACCAGCCTCAAAATCTACAAAGGAGTGAAAATGCACATCTTCGAAAGAAGCGGATTGAGGGTTTTCTTCACTGACAATGTTGACAAAAAATGGGATGGCACCTATCTGGGCAAAGAAATGCCTATAGGCACTTACTACTATGTCATAGAAATAGAAGATACCAAAGAATCCAGAAAGGGTGTCCTTAACCTCCTAAGAAAATAAACAAACATCAAGAAGGGTCCATTTAGACCGGACCCTTCAAATAAGATTACATCTGTGAACAGATAAGTGTAACATCACCATGAAAAAAGTCTATCTCTTCTTATTTTTAGCGCTATTACCAACAATAATGGTTAATGGCCAATCCCGGAAATACGTCAGTCAATTCAATCAACTGCAGAGCTATTTCAACCCATCCCTTACCGGATATGAAGGCTCCATCGTGAGAGGTTATGTAAGAAACCAATGGGCCGGACTGGATGGTGCCCCAAAAACCTACTTCCTATCTGCTGAATTTGATCCTGCCGAAATCAGGGACAGGGACGACGCGGCACTCCTGGGAAAAACAGCCTTTGGATTCAATATGGTTAATGATAATTATGGGCCATTCGTGGATAATGAGTTTCTTTTGAGTTATGCATCGAGGATACGATTGGGAATAGCAACTAATTTGAGATTGGGAGCTTCTGTCAATTACAATACTGTAAGACTGGATGGAAATAACCTTACTACAGAACAGGCCAATGACCCAACTATTAATCAGTATGTCAACAGTTTTGCAAACATGAATATTGTTGATTTCAACTTGGGAATGTCCATTACGCACCAGAATTATTATTTCGCCTATGGCATGCAAAACGTCAATCAAGGTAGATTGAGCAATGGGGACGTTTTTATGGATAAAAAGCCTTTGGTAAGTATTTTTCAAACAGGTTTCAAACAGCCCATCAATCAAAACCTATCTGTATATTCACATGTGATGTACAGAATCCAATCGGATCTTCCCTCCAATATTGAATTCAATGTCAAAGCCTTGTTGATGGATAAATTTTGGCTTGGATTAGGCCATAGGGTAGATTATGCTACTAATTTTCAATTGGGATTTCTTATGTCCAAAGTCAGGTTTGGCTATGCATATGAGATTCCTTCACAGAGGTCTTTTTTAATTTCAAATCCTTCACATGAATTTATGGCTTCTTTCTTTATTTTCAGAAAACTTGAAAACAGAAGCGAAATGGACAATTTGATCTGGTGATTATTACGCTAAAAAAAACCATTGCAATAAGGAATTTAGGCACTACCAAATTAACTTTCAAAAATAATTAAAGTAAATATTGATTTATAATGGATAAGAAGCTAGCGTTCAAATATGGCTTTTGAGACTATTTGGAGATTTTAGATATTTTTAAAATCAATTAGCCTGAATTAAAACAGGTATTGTAGTGGTGGCTGGAGGGACTACATCAAAAGGCTCAGAAGAAGATTGAAGAACAGGAGCATTGGAAAACAATACCCTACCAAAATCACTCAATGCAGGGACGTCCAAAATCCTGATGCTGACAGCAGGCAAAAAAGAATCACTACCATCTGTCCTTTCCCTGACACTCAATACTTCAAAAGCTACCATTCCCAAGTTTGCTCCCTGAAGATTTCCTTCCAAAGGTGAATAATTGATACTGATATCACCGTCATATACCACAGCAATTACCTTGTATCCAACAAGCATCTTCAGTCCCGTTGCCCTGAGTGGGATGACATCAGGTATCTCATCAAGCAAAACTTCCCTATCATCATCAATATTCGGTGAACCAATTCCCGGTCCCGGAACCAGAAAATTCCGGAGTCCATTTTCTGTGGGGCCTGCATTGACCCATCTGTTTGGAATTGTTTTCAGGGCAAACCAACCCTCATCCCCTACTTCACCTGTATAAAGCTCAATGGTTTTGCCGACATTTTCTTTAAAAAACCTCAATTGTTCCCTTTGTCCAATTGCGGCAATCTGATCATTGACATCCGTGTCACTGAAATTATTAGATTCATCACCATTATCGATACTATCTTCATCTATTACAAGAAAAACCACAAAGTCATTTGGATTCGGATCGTTTTCATTTTCAGAGCTTGTCATACAGGACCCCAATAATATAAAAACTAATAAAGAATAAACACCATATCTTTTTAACATAAAACTTACTGATTTATAAGGAAATACAAGGGATCACCTCGAAATCAATTTACATGCCAAAAGTAATTTTTAATTATTTTATTTTTTCATTTTCCATATATTGCCTAGAAGATCAGTGGAATAAGAAAAAACTGAGAAACAGGTTTGAATAAAATTTAATAGTTAAAATATCAAAATCATAATGAAAAGCATCGTTATTACGGGCGGGGCAAGTGGCATAGGATTAGCCATCACAGAACTATTTTCCAAAAAGGGATTCAGGGTATTCTTCTTGGACTATCATTCAGAAAACGGAAAAGCTTTAGAGGAAAAACTCAAAAATCAGGGTGCGCATGCCTCCTTCCTCCTTTGCGATGTCTCCGCTTTGGATCAAGTAAAGGCTGTTTTCGGACAGATGCCCGGGAAAATTGACATTTTGGTAAATAATGCAGGAATTTCCCATATTGGTAATTTGGAAACGACATCAGAAGAAGATCTGGACAGGTTATTCCAGGTCAATGTTAAAGGTGTTTTTAATTGCAGTCAAGCTGCCATACCCAAACTAAAAGCCAATCAAGGCGGTCTAATCATCAATATTTGTTCTGTGGCAGCGACTATGGGCTTGTCTGACAGGTTTGCCTATTCCATGACCAAAGGGGCAGTCTTATCGATGACCCTTTCTATTGCGAGGGATTATGTGGCTGACCAAATCCGCTGTAATTGCATATCACCCGGAAGAGTTCACACCCCTTTTGTGGATGGATTTCTTGCAAAAAACTATCCCGGACAGGAAAAAGAAATGTTTGAAAAGCTGGCAGCGACACAACCCATCGGAAGAATGGGCAAGCCGGAAGAAATAGCAGCAATGGTCTATTACCTTGCCTCCGAGGAGGCCTCCTTTATCACAGGAAGCAATTTTCCAATTGATGGAGGATTTCTGGGACTGAAGGCCTGAGAAGGGATGAGGGAGAAGGATGAAGGATTAAGGGATGTACAAAGTACCATGTACCAAGTACTAAGTATGTTCCCTGCAACTTGGAAAAGGCCTTTTCTTGATTCTTGGCTCCCCGATACTCGGGGCAGGCTTTGTTTTCTTGGCTCTCTTGACTCTCGCATCTCGGATCTCGCATCTCGCTTCTTGAATCTTAAATCTAAAATCATAAATCTAAAATCTAAAATAACCCCACTATGAAACTTATTCGATTCGGTACAACAGGTAAAGAAAAACCCGGAATAGAAAACAAAAATGGCCAATGGCTTGATTGCAGTGCTTTTGGTGAAGATTGGTCCGAGGAGTTTTTTGAAAAAAATGGCCTGGAAAGGCTTTCCAAGTGGTTGGAAACAAACGAATCCAAACTACTGGAAATCGGCAAATCAATCCGCTTAGGCCCTCCTACCAAAAGACCTTCAAAAATTATTTGTGTGGGATTGAATTATACCATGCATGCCAAAGAAAGTGGTATGGCAGTGCCGGAGGTTCCCATACTTTTCATGAAGGCCACTTCTTCGCTATGCGGCCCCAATGACCCGATCATCATTCCCCGCAAATCTACCAAAACCGATTGGGAAGTAGAACTCGCTGTGGTTATCGGCAAAAAAGCCACCTATGTAACCAAAGAAGAGGCTATGGATTATGTCGCAGGATATGCCCTACACAATGATGTCAGTGAAAGGGATTTTCAATTAAACCATGGCGGTCAATGGGTAAAAGGAAAAAGTGCAGATCACTTCGCACCTTTTGGCCCCTATCTCGTGACCAAAGACGAAATCAAAGACCCCCACAATCTCAGACTTTGGCTTAAAGTGAACGGTGAAAAGCTTCAGGACAGCAATACATCTGACCTGGTATTCGATATTCCAACACTTGTCTCCTACATCAGCCAATATATGACCTTACTTCCCGGTGACATCATCTCAACAGGAACCCCATCAGGTGTCGGCTTAGGTCTCAAACCACCCAGATACCTTAAAGAAGGTGATGTGGTTGAATTGGGCATAGATGGCCTTGGGGTAGCGAAGCAAGTTGCAGTCGCAGAAGGCAGTGTTCAGTAGGCAGTGTTCAGTGGGCAGTGTTCAGTTGGCAGTGTTCAGTTGGCAGTGGAGTAGCCAGTGGGTCAGTAAGCAGTAGTGGTCAGTAAACAGTGGTCAAAAGGCAATGTCAGTGAGCAGTGGCAATTACTGTGGCCAGAAAAGGTAGTGTTTAGTAGACAGTGTGAAACAGGGAACCCTATAACTATGAACTAATACCTTTAACTGTAAACCGAAAATTAAAACTACAAACAAATAAAATTGGCTGGAAACTAATGCTGGAAACTGCCCACTGCGACTGTCTACTGAAAACTGAAACTACTACTGCCAACTATTCACTGAAATCGGACATTGCCTCCTGAGACTGCCTACTTACAACTGAACCCTGCCTACTGCAAAACTGCGACTGCCCACTGAAAAACTGCGACTGCCCTACTGAACACTGACCACTGAACTCGCAAATCTAAAATCTAACTTCTCAAATCTTAAATCAAATGCAGCTCGACTCACATCAGCATTTCTGGAAATTTGATCCTATTCGGGATTCTTGGATGAATTCAAGCATGAAAACCATTCAGCGGGATTTTATGCCGGAAGATCTGAAACCTGAATTGGATAAGGTCGGAATTGATGGATGCATTGCAGTACAGGCCGACCAATCAGAAGATGAAACAAGGTTTCTATTGGAAATAGCCAATGCCAACCCTTGGGTAAAAAAAGTGGTGGGTTGGGTGGAATTCAATTCTGAAAATATCGAATATAAATTGGAAGGTTATCAAAAAGAGAAGAAACTGGCCGGTTTCAGGTTAATTCTACAAGCCTTGCCACCTGAGGCCATGGAGGAAAAGAATTTTCTGAAAGGCATCTCATTATTGGAAAAGTATGGTTTTACCTATGATATTCTGATTTATCCCAAACACCTTAATAAGGCTTACGATTTTGCCAAGAAGTTCCCCAACCAACCATTTGTGATTGATCACTTGGCCAAACCGGACATTAAAAACGGTGAATTTAAATTTTGGAGTAAAGGGATGAAGGCTATGGCAGCACTTCCAAATGTATGTTGCAAAGTCTCCGGAATGGTCACTGAAGCCAATTGGTACCACTGGAAAAAAGAGCAGTTTGTGCCTTATCTGGATTTTATTACAGAAAATTTTGGTACAAATCGGTTAATGTTCGGAAGTGATTGGCCGGTCTGCGTCTTGGCAGCAAGCTATCAGGAGGTTTATGAAATATCTGCCAATTATTTCAAAAATTTCAGTCCAAATGAAAAAGCAGCCATTTTCGGAGAAAATTCCGCGAGGTTTTATAAAGTTCAAAGTGAATCCGCATTATAAAAAGTTTGGGTTTTATGTTAGAATAAGACTAAAGTTGTTCCCCAATGTTGCCGGTTATTAGTGGTTATAATCTATCCAGTTTCGTGTTGATAAAAAGAAAAACGAATTCTTCTGTCTTCTGTCTTCCGTCTTCCGTCCCTATGCCCAAGAAAAGTGCTCACTGACATGATAACGTATAACCATCTAAAATTAAAAATATAATGGACCTCCACATTCAACAAAAAGTATTTCTCATTTCAGGTGGTGCCAAAGGTATTGGTGAAGCAATTAGCAGATGCATCGCCGAGGAAGGTGCCTTTCCCGTGATCATTGATCCATCAGAAATAGAGGGTAAAAAATTAACAGACGAATTCGCTGCCAAAGGGATCAGGTCACTGCACATCGCCAAAAGGCTTTCAAGTCCCAGCGATGCAAAAGAAGCTGTTGAGGTAGCTGTCAAAGTTTTTGGAAGGATAGACGGGGTGGTTAACAATGCCGGATCGAATGATGGGGTTGGATTGGAAAATGGTACTCCCGAAGCTTTTCGGGCTTCTGTTGAGAAAAACCTTGGTCATTACTACGATATGGTCCACTATGCCTTTCCCCATTTAAAAAAATCCAAAGGGTGTATTGTAAATATAGGCAGCAAAACCGCAATTACAGGCCAAGGAAACACAAGTGGTTATATCGCGGCCAAAGGCGGACAGCTTTCACTGACAAGAGAATGGGCAGTAGAGCTGTTAAAATACGGCATCCGGGTCAATGCTGTGATTCCTGCCGAAGTAATGACCCCTTTGTATAAAAGTTGGCTGGAAACTTTCGAAAACCCAAACCTGAAATTGAAAGAAATTGAACAAAGAATACCATTTGAAAACAGGATGACCACAGCACAGGAAATCGCCAACACCGTAGTCTTCCTCCTCTCCGGCCGCTCCTCCCACACTACGGGGCAGCATATCTTTGTTGATGGAGGGTATACTCATTTGGATAGGGCGTTGTGAGACGTGAGATGTGAGATGGGAGATGGGATATTCATGATTTGAGATTCCAATCTGGATATATACCAATCCAAAACCAATTCATCTCTATGTTTTTGAACCAAAAAAGCTTATAAGAGCATCCAAATACTTATCCTTGTCACCTCGACGACAGGAGAGGTCTATGAACCTTATGGCTATATAGATTTCTTCCGCCCGGCGGACAGGCTTCTACGTTCGAAAAGACAAAGGACGACAATTCCAAAACCAGAAAACTTGATTATCTGATAACACGACATCCTAACCCATGCCTAATAACCCATCTTCGTCTCCACTCATCCCAAGGACCCTACTCCTACCCTTTGTGCTAATTACTTCCCTATTTGCACTTTGGGGTTTTGCCAATGACATCACCAATCCTATGGTGGCGGCATTTAAACGGGTGTTGGAATTGAACAATGTACAGGCCTCTTTGGTACAGATGGCGTTTTATGGGGGATATTTTACCATGGCACTGCCTGCGGCGATATTTATAAAAAAATACAGTTACAAGGTTGGTGTGCTGATTGGTCTGGGACTGTATGCTTTAGGAGCTTTGCTCTTTTATCCTGCGGCGGCTTGGGAAAGTTATTTCTTCTTTTTGATGGCTTTGTATATCCTGACTTTTGGTTTGGCTTTTTTGGAAACCACTGCCAATCCATATGTTCTTTCTATGGGACCTGAAGAAACAGCAACCCAACGGCTGAATTTCGCACAGGCATTTAATCCAATGGGGGCTTTGGCAGGTTTGTTTGTTGCTAAGGAATTTATCCTCAATGCACTGCAATCGAATAATGTCGATACGGAAGGAAATCTGATCTACCCTACCCTGGAAGAAACCTCCAAAGCAATCATCCGAACCAACGACCTCCTGGTCATCAGAAACCCTTATGTGATGTTGGGACTGGTGGTCATTGCGTTGGCTGTGGTGATTTTCATGGTAAAAATGCCGGAAAATAAATCCAAAAGCGGGAGCATTGATTTTTGGCCATCCATGAAACGGTTGTTCAAAAAACCACAGTTTGTCGAAGGCGTGATTGCACAGATGTTCTATGTGGGTGCACAGATTATGGTCTGGACCTATATCTATCAATACGCCGAAACATTGGGGATTGACAATGCTTCAGCGGTCAATTATGCCTACACCGCTTTGATCCTGTTTTTGGTAGGAAGATGGATATGTACCTTTTTGTTCCGTTACTTCTCCCCTGCCAGGCTATTGTTTTATTTTTCCGTATTGGCCATATGCTTCACCTTGGGTGCCGTAATTATCCAAGGCATGTTGGGACTATATTCCCTTGTCGGTATTTCCCTGGCCATGTCCCTAATGTTTCCTACCATTTATGGAATCGCCCTGGAAGGCCTCGGTGAAGATGGTAAATACGGTGCGGCTTTTCTGGTAATGGCCATAGTCGGGGGCGCGATTATGCCTACCCTTCAGGGAGTGATATTGGATTTTGGGGGACCCGCTTATGATGATGTCAGAATCTTGGGAGTACCCGAAGTCAATTTTTCTTTTGTGTTGCCATTGGTATGTTTCGTGGTGGTTGGGGTGTTTGCTTGGAGAAGATGAGTTGGGAAGTTGGGAAGTTTGGAAGTTGGAGGTTGGACGGTTTTGGTGCCGTCATTCTGAACGGAGCTTAATTTCGCTTCAGGTTTGACATAGAGCTAAAAGCGAAGTGAAGAATCTAATTGATGGGCGTGGGGACACTCATATTAGGGTGATGCAATTTTATTCATGATATCCCTCAATAACATGAATTACTTTCCCAATCTTACGCATTCACCCTGCATAGTTTTCATTATTTGATTTTTTAAATAATTTGGGGGAAATAATAATCCTCTATGCAAGAAACAACCACTCACTGGACGCTATTTGGAAGAATATCTTTCCGCTTTGCATTTATTTACTACCTATTTTTCTTTAATCCACTAGAGTTATTATTTGGCCTGGTGGAAATGTATTTTTTGTCAGAGGCGATCAATTACCCTATTAAATTATTTGTACATTGGTTTAATGGACGAGTGTTGCATATCAGAGAAGAATTGGTGCCAATGGGCGGAAGCGGTGATACCAGCTACGGTTGGGCACAACTGTACTCTTATCTCTTCTTGGCTGCTATCGGTACATTGGTTTGGTCTATTGTAGAAAGAAGAAAAAAAGCCTATCCAAAACTTCACTATTGGCTTTGTATATTGTTACGTTACAGTTTGGCAGGAATTGCGTTCACCTATGGGATTTTAAAAGTCCTTGCCATGCAGATGCCTTTTCCAAATCTGAGCCAATTGGCAACCCCTTTAGGTGATTACTTACCGATGCGCTTTTCTTGGTTGTTCATTGGTTATAGTACACCTTATCAGATTTTTTCGGGTGTTGCAGAAGCATTGGTTGCATTGCTTTTGGTGTGGAGAAGGACGTCACTGTTGGGAGCTATATTGGCTGTTGGCGTATTTACAAATGTCGTCATGCTCAATCTCACCTATGACATTCCTGTCAAAATATTTTCCTTAAACCTCTTAGTAGCCTCCATATTTTTGGTTTGGCAGGAAAGAGAACGGCTTTTTGCATTTTTTCTCCAAAACCGAACCGTGCCTCCTTCCACACTTTATGAAAAGCGTCTCCCCAAAAAATGGCAGCGCATCAGTAGGATTCTCGCCAAAGCACTATTTCTTGTACTGAGTTTCGGATATAGCACCTACAGCTATTATGAATATTATGTCCAAACTCAAGAAGAGAATACAAAGATCCTTGAACCCATACAACCCGCCATGTATCATGTGGAATTGTTTGTAAAAAACGGGGATACTATTCCTGAAAGTCTGGCAGATTCACTGAGGTGGAGGGATGTCATCTTTGATTACAATGGATATGGCAGCCTTTCTGCACAGGATTCCAGTCTGAGGATGCGATATGGAAGGGCCTATTTCAGTTATCTGCCCGATAGTTTGGGAACTCATTTGGAATGGAGGTTGTCTAGTTGGGACAGTTTGCCTGTAGCAACTTTCAAAATGGAAATTCCTCACGAAGGCAGGATGGTTTTGACAGGGAAAAAGGAAGAAGATTCCCTATATGTGGTATTGCAAAAGCTCCACCGTCATTTTCCATTAACCGAGAGACAATTTCATTGGATCAGTGAAGCAAATCGATAATTGGTATCCCTATTTATTTTTGAATCAGAATGGGGGTAATCCCCTTCTCGGTTTTCTTTATAAAGAGGAACCAAAATCATATCTTGTGTGGAAATTTACAGTTTTCCCATGCAGGCTACGGATCAAAAGGTTTTTTCTGCCATTCAACAAGGAGATGTTTCTACATTTGAGATGCTGTTCAAAACCCATTACCCTGCACTTTGCCGCTATGCCACAGCTTACCTTTCTGACCCAGATGAAGCGGAAGAAGTGGTGCAGGCCACTTTTATAGGTTTTTGGGAAAAGCGGAAAAAAATACATATTGATTCGTCCCTTAAAGCCTATCTCTACCGATCTGTAAGAAATGCCTGTCTAAATGAACTCAAAAGACAAAAAGTCCGCATAATGCATGCGAATGCTGTAGTAGCTGAAGGTGAAAAATTCAGTCAATCTTCTGATCACCTGACGATAAAAACCGAATTGGAAGATAAAATCCAAGAAGCCTTACAATCATTGCCTGAACAATGTCTCCTCATTTTCAAAATGAGCCGATTTGAAGAACTCAGGTACCAGGAAATCGCCGATCAACTACATATTTCTATCAAAACAGTGGAAAACCAAATGGGAAAAGCCCTCAAGCTGATGCGCGTAAAATTAAAAGATTACTTACCATTGATCATGATCCTGATGGGTCGCCTGTTGGAACCATGAATCCGGAATCAGAACATATAGAAGAATTGATCGGGAAATTCCTGGTTGGAGAAGCATCTGAAGCGGAAGCCAAAGAGCTGATGGAGTGGTGCGCCATTTCTCCGGAAAACCAAAAGTACATGGATGAGGCCCAATGGATTTTGGAAAAAACCCAATTGCCAGATCAACCCGAATTTAACAGCGAAATCGCCTGGGCAAAAGTAAAAGGTAAAATCATCCCTGAAAAAAGTAAAATCCGCCTCATATCTCCAATTTGGAAAATTGCAGCAAGCCTTTTACTCCTTTTAGGTCTCTCCTACCTTTTTTACATCTTGATGACTCCACAACAGGAATTTCAATACCTAAGTGAAAACCAGGTCCGGACACATGTGATGCCGGATCAAACTGAAATCACCCTCAACAAACAATCTGAAATCCGGGTAGATTACCATGAGCGCAAAAACACCGGAACCATTCACCTAAGCGGAGAAGCCCTGATAAACATACCTGAAGACAAAAAAGTTAATTGGACTGTGAAGGCAGGTGAATTGTTGATCGAAGATATAGGTACAATTTTTCATGTAAATGCCCATCCTGATAGTCCTTTGGTGGAAGTCACAGTGCAGGAAGGAATAGTCCGTTTTTATTATGAAAGCCAAGAAGGCATTACCCTCCGTGTTGGTGAAAAAGGCAGCTATGACCGATCTACAGATACATTTTCCAAAGCTAGTGCAAATCCAAATGTAGCTGCATTTAAAACCAGGAGGCTGACATTCCAAGAAGAGGAATTGGGACAGGTTGTTGCAACTTTGGAGTCTGTTTATGGCAAAAAAATTGTTTTGGAAGGGAAAATTGCCAACTGTCGGCTAACCGTTTCATTTGAAAATGAGGACCTGGAAACCGTCCTTTCCGTTATTTCGGAAACGTTAGGTTTGGAGGTATTCGATGAGGGAAATCTAATCCGGATCAGTGGTGATGGATGTTATTGATTTTTTGAAAAATATTTCAGGCAAATGTCTTTGGGTACCCTTGGCTTTTTTTTCAATACTAGTTCCCGTCATAGCTCAAGACCTGCCAATCTTGGAAAAAAAAATCAGTATCACTGCCAATAATGAAAGACTGGATCATTTTCTTAAGCGGCTATCCCAAAAAGGCGGATGTGTGTTTTCTTACAGTCCATCCGCAATAGATGTCACCAAGAGCGTTTCGCGAGATTTTTCCAATCAGCCTTTGAGGGAGATTTTGGAAAACGTGTTTTCCGGTGAGGTGGAAATTAAACAAAAAAATGTTTATGTCATACTTAGCCCCAAACCTTCTGCGGGCAAGGAAGTGGTAGTGAGTGGATATGTAGTGGATGAATCCACCGGAAAAGGAATCAGGAATGTGACAGTATATGACCCCATCACCTTAAAATCTTCCAACACGGATGAATTCGGTTTTTTTGAATTAACAGTAAAAAATCCATCTATCGATGATATCAAGTTGATGGTCAATAAAAAAAATTATACAGATACTATGCTGATCAAGGACAAAATAAAACCATTTCAAAAAATCCTTTTAAAAACCAGTGAAGTGGATTTGGATGGGGTCGGGAAAGCCATAGCAAAACCCTTGAAGGATTTCTGGATGTGGACCAAAAATTCCGTAGGGTTCACCAATTTGGAAAATGTCAGTGATACCATTCATCGCAGTTTTCAGATGTCCCTCCTCCCTTTTGTTGGCACAAACAGAAAACTCTCCGGGAATGTGGTCAATGATTATTCTATCAACCTGTTAGG
>NZ_JBGTCA010000035.1:0-19137 GCF_041749095.1 Aquiflexum sp.
AGGGGTTGCTATGTGTTCGAAAAAATGGGAAAATCTTTCTCCGACTTCGTAGCAAAACAAAGGCTGATCACCAACGCCATTAATCCTATGATTGACGCAGTAACCCCACTCTTTTATATTCGGAGATAACCAAACTCCAGAAGGTGTAGATACAATCTACACCTAGCACCTTCTTCAATCTTTAACCTTTTAGATATAATAAAAGCTTTCGGTGGAGACTGGGTGTAGTTTGCAACTACACCCCTAATATTCATGCCAATTTACAATTGGCAAATACTAAAAATCACCAATAATCTACCTCAATCAGTCCTTTCATTCCTGAATAGTTTCTAGCACCTGAGTATAAATAATCTTCTGGCCTCTCCACAATTCCAGCCCTTACGGGATTTTCATGTATATAGTACATCCTACTTTCGATCATTTCTGGACGATATAGTTCAATGGCATGGTTCTCATGTGTCCAGAATTGTACTTCACCCGACCTTTTGTTGAATTTGGCATGGTAAGAAAAAACCATTTTCAACCAGTCTTTTCTACTTTCCTGTGGATTTTCTAGAATCATTTTTAGCAATTTCTTGCTGGTAAATTTCTTGAAATCACGAACCCAAGCTGACAATTTCCCGTCTTTCTATTGAACTACCAAATGAATGTGGTTGGTCATAATCACATATCCGAATAAATAAAGCCCTTTTTCCTTTCTGCAATGAGTCAGATTTTCCAAAATAAAATCCTTATAATCTTTTCTTGAAAATACATCGGCCCATCCAACTACCTGGAAGGTCAAAAAATACGGCATTTCTTGATCTCTAATTTGATATGATTCACCCATAATCAAAAATATTTTAGGTCACTGGAATTGCAAATCTCAAGGATAGAAAGGTGTAGATACAATCTACACCTAGCGTCTTCGTCAATCTTAACCCAAATTAAATGGGTTTAACCATAAATCTGAATTATATCCTTATTTACATTATCCACCATATACCCGCGTAGTGTATCGTGTTCCAAAAAGTCAATCTTTCTATTCAGAGTTTCGATTAACTGTTCCCTAATTCCAAGCTGATCGAATATGCTGAATTTTACATTTTCCTTTACCTGGAATAAAATATCGATGTCACTTTCAGGATTATCGTCCCCTCTGGCAAAAGAACCAAAAACCCAGCCTTTTTCTATTCTTGAATCCTTATCAAGGATTTCATTGATTTTTTTGATTATGTCTTTTCTGTCATATAAAGTCCGTGTTGAACGAAAAGCCCCCTAATTAAATTCACATAAAATCGGCATATGATCACTTAACCTTAACCAGTTTTCAATTTTGCCAATTTCAAAATTAATTAATCGTTTTGAGAATTCTGGTGGCCCAAAAACATAGTCAATATGGTATGGCTTTTCTTGGTTACGTTGAAAATACAAAGTAGGAATGGTTTCTTCCCCCTGTTCTTCTCCAGTATATCTGTGATAAAGACTTTCAATACCAATTCCCCTTAAATCCTTCACCACATCAGAATGATTCCACCACCTATCCCATTGATCCCAAATGACATTACTGTTGAAATCTCCTGCAATGAGAGTATTATTTAATTTGTTTTTGTTGACTTGCAAATATTTCCATAACTGTCCTATATAACCAAAATTCGGTGAATTGTTTCTATGTAACCAAATAGCCAGTAAATCAAAATCCTGATTAATTGAACATGGCAAGAAATGCTTGACGAAATGGTCTTTATACTGATTCGACCAGTCAAGTTTTTTCAATTCAAAATCCGACCGGGCAAAAACTGCCAATCCCTTGTTTTTGGTATTACCCATCCAAAGGTAGTTTTTCGCCCAATTTTGATATTTTGGATGTTTTGTCTCAGCGGGGTTTTCACATTCCTGTATAATGTAAATATCCGCATTGAAGGTTGAAATATATTCAAACTTCTCTCTAAAAGCCCCACAACAATTCCAAGTTACAATTCTCAATTCTCTCTAGTTTAATAATTTATTTACCCTCAAACTTAAACCTCTCCCTCCCCTCATTCAACTCACCTACCAACTCTTCAATATCCTCTTCCGAGGTATTGTAATTTGTAATACAGGCCCTGAAAGTCGGTTTGCCGAAGATGGGATAAATGGATAGCCAGGACTTTCCCGAGTCAATGATGTTTTTTATTATTGTTTTGGTGAAATCAGGATTATCCAGATAATTTTCATCCATAAAACACACCACAGGAAATGGACTGCTGTTCATTATAGTCCAACCGCTGTTTTCCAATAACTCCTTCAGCTTCTCCCCGATTTCTGTTTGATGTCGAATGGTTTTCTCATAACCCTCCCAACCAAAAATCATCAATGCCAAATACAGTTTGATGCCATAAGCCCTGCGAGACCATTGGATGGAATGGGTAAATGGATCGACAATTTCCAGGTCTTTGGCTTCCTTGGGCATATATTCGGCTGTGATCCGGAATGTTTCTGATAAGATTTCCTTGTGCCGGGTGATAAACAAACTGGTACCCATGGTCACGGACAACCATTTGTGTGCATCAAAAGTGACGGAGTCTGAAAGGGAAATCCCGTTCAGATAAGGTTTCAGATCGGAATGCAAAACGGCTGCACCGCCATAAGCTGCGTCCACATGAAACCAAAGTCCAAAGTCATCCGCGATTTTTCTAATGCCCACCAAATCATCAATGGCTCCTGTACCTGTGGTGCCTGCAGTGCCGATGACCAAAAAAGGTTGATAACCGTCCTGAATATCCTTTTGAATTGTTTCCTTTAAGATTTCAATATTCATTTTCAGGTCTTTACAAACCGGGATATTCCTGATGGCATCATATCCCAAGCCAACAGTTTTTGCTGCTTTATGAACTGAGTGGTGCGACTCAGCCGAACAATACATCACAGGTCTCTTATTCATCCCAAACCATCCTGACTTGGCAAATTGCGGAAAAGCATGGTTGACCGCACACAAAACCGCAGTCAGGTTGGCTTCGGCACCTCCACTTGCAAATACCCCGTCAATGGTTTCTGATGGATACCCAAACTTTTTCCCAAATTCAGCAATCAGATAATTCTCAATTTCATTGGCAAATGGTGAATGGCTCCAAGCTGCCAATTGGGGATTAAAAACTGCGGTGATCAAATCTCCCAAAATACTGGGGAAGTTTGCCCGGGGATTGTAAAGACCAAAATATTTCGGATGTGGGGTGTGGACAGAAAAGCTTTTCATACCCTCCACCAAATGTTTGATGGCCTCCTTTGAATTTACCGGTCCAGAAAAATCAACCTTCCTTACTTCTTTCACAATTTCAGACTTATCCAACCTCGGAGAAACCCGATTGGACTTTGTATCTGAATAATATCCTTCAAGCAATTCAAGGGTGAATTTGTAAAGTTCCTGTCTTTCGGAGAGGGTTAAATCAAAGCTTTGCATTTAATCGGTTGGGTTAGATTGATTTTAAAAACAAGATGAAAAAAATCCTTATTACCACCCAAAACAAACTCTATTTATTTGAGGATTTCTTTGCCTTAGAGGTTTTTGTTTTAACCAAAAAGTGACAAAAGAAAACAAAAGGATTGGAGTAATTGATGTTGAAGTCAAAAAAAAGCCTCCCAGTTTCCCGGAAGGCCAAATCTAAAATCTGAAATCTAAAATCTAACTTTATGCCTCCGCATATTCCTCCACCGGAATACAGCTACACATCAAGTTTCTATCACCATAAGCAGAATCAACCCGTCTGACGGATGGCCAGAATTTATTTCCTTTTACGAATGGTAATGGGTAAACAGCCTTTTCTCTGGTGTAAGGGAAATCCCAGTTATCAGACAAAGCCAGTACTGCGGTATGTGGTGAGTTTTTGAGGACATTGTTTTCTTTATCTGCCTTGCCATCATACACTTCTTGGATTTCCTCCCTTATCGCAATCATGGCATCACAGAACCTGTCCAGTTCAACCATGGTTTCTGATTCCGTTGGCTCTATCATCAATGTTCCCGCTACCGGGAAGGATACTGTAGGCGCATGGAATCCATAATCCATTAGACGCTTGGCGATATCTTCTACCTCTACGCCAACTTCTTTGAAGGCCCTGCAATCCAGAATCATTTCATGGGCTGCCCTTCCGCCTTTTCCTGTATACAGAATTGGATAGTGTTTTTCCAACCTTGATTTGATATAGTTAGCATTCAAAATGGCTATTTTGGTAGCATTGGTCAGTCCATCTCCGCCCATCATGGCAATGTAGGCGTATGAAATGGGAAGTATACTGGCGCTTCCGTAAGGAGCGGCAGAGATTGAGGTAATAGCTGAAGTACCTCCTGTTTCAATCAGCGGGTTGCCCGGTAAAAACGGCACCAAATGTTCCGCCACACAGATTGGGCCCATACCCGGACCTCCTCCACCATGGGGAATGCAAAATGTTTTGTGGAGGTTTAGATGGCAGACATCAGCTCCAATTCTCCCCGGACTTGTCAGTCCAACCTGCGCATTCATATTTGCCCCATCCATATACACCTGACCGCCATTGTCATGGATGATCTGACAGATTTCCTGAATTGCCTCCTCAAAGACTCCATGTGTTGAAGGATAAGTTACCATCAAAGAAGCCAAATCATCTTTGTGCGCTTCAGCTTTTGACTTCAGGTCTTCTACATCAATATTGCCACTTTCGTCACATTTGACCAATACGACCTTCATCCCTGCCATCACTGCAGACGCAGGGTTGGTACCATGTGCGGAAGTTGGAATCAATGCAATATTTCTATGATGGTCTCCCCTGCTGATATGATAAGCACGGATCACCATCAAGCCTGCATATTCACCCTGCGCACCTGAATTGGGCTGTAATGAAGTTTCGGAAAAACCTGTGATTTCATTTAGCCAGTTTCTGAGATTTTGAAAAAGTTCGTAATATCCGGCTGCCTGATCTTGGGGACAGAAAGGATGCAATTGCCCAAACTCTGGCCAAGTCACAGGAATCATTTCCGTGGTCGCATTTAATTTCATGGTACAAGAACCAAGGGAAATCATGGAATGCACCAAGGAGAGATCTTTATTTTCCAATCTTTTGAGATATCTGAGCATTTCATGTTCAGAATGGTACAGATTGAAAACGGGATGTGTCAAGTATTCCGAGGTTCTGGACAAACCTGCCGGGTAATTCAACTCCAATTCAGAAATCATGTCATTCCATTCAAAATGGACTTTGTTGTTGATGGACTTGGAAAAAACCTCCACCACGGCTTTGACATCACTGATAGTCTTTGCTTGGTCAAAAGCCAATACCACTGCACCTTCCTCATACCTGAAATTCATTTCAGAGGATAAAGCAAAGGCCTTGATTTTGGATTGCTGAACAGCATCTGCTTTGATCTTAATCGTATCAAAAAAGTTTTCATTCAGTTGCTCATATCCCAATAATGCCAACGCCTTTGCAGTCAATTGGGCAAGTCCGTGAGTTCTTGCTGCAATTTCTTTCAGGCTTTTTGGTCCGTGATAAACGGCATACATTCCGGCCATAACTGCCAACAAAACCTGTGCGGTACAAATGTTGGACGTTGCTTTTTCCCTCTTGATATGTTGCTCGCGGGTCTGTAAAGCCATTCTGTAAGCATTATTACCATCCCTGTCCACGGATACGCCGATAATTCTACCGGGAACTTGTCTTTTGTAAGCTTCCTTCGTAGCAAAGAAAGCTGCATGCGGTCCGCCATATCCCATAGGAACACCAAATCTTTGGCTGGTACCAACTACTACATCTGCGCCCATTTCTCCCGGAGGAGTAAGTAGGGTCAGGCTCAAAAGATCAGTAGCAAAAGCGGTAAGCACATTGTTTTCCTTTGCGCTAGCTACCAATTGGGAATGATCGATCACAGCACCGTCAAGGTTTGGATACTGCAACATCACCCCAAATAAGTTTGAATCAGTAAGATCCAAATCTGAAAGAGGAGCAATGACCAACTCGATTCCAATAGGCTCGGCACGGGTAATCAATAGGTCTTTGGTCTGTGGAAATATTTTTTCATCCACAAAAAATTTATTGGCGTTCTTCTTTTCTTTCAGCTTGGAAGCAAAAAGCATGGTCATTGCTTCGGCTGCGGCAGTGGCTTCATCAAGTAAGGAAGCATTGGCCATTTCCATACCGGTAAGATCCATGACCATGGTCTGATAATTGATCAGGGCTTCCAACCTCCCCTGCGCAATCTCAGCCTGATATGGGGTATATGCGGTGTACCATCCTGGATTTTCAAGGATATTCCTTAAAATCACACCGGGTACTATCGTATCATAATATCCCAATCCTATAAAGGATTTGAATATCTTGTTTTTAGAGGCCAATTTTTTGAATTCTCTCAAAAATGATGCTTCTGTCTTGGACCTAGGGAGATCCAAAGGTTTATCCAACTGAATGGCCTTTGGGATGGTTTGATCTATAAGTTCTTCCAAAGAAGCTGCTCCAATACTGTCCAACATCAGTTGGATTTCTTTCAGGGAAGGACCGTTATGTCTTTGTTCAAACTTAGTGGAGGGGTCTAATTTAATCTTCATTTTTGATACTGATATGGGACAAATTTGGGTTATATTCTCATCACTTTTTGAGTTGTGCAAAGGTATAAATTATTGAATGATAATAATTTTTTAAACCCAAAGAAATATATCCTTGTAACAGCCAAAATGACAAACGGTTTTAATGTATTGGGAATTATTTCTATGTTTGGAGCCTTATTTTAAATACCCAAATATATTTTATGAAAAAGAAAGTATGGATAGCAGGAGTGGTTGCTCTTTTATTCGCCGGACAGATTCAGGCACAAGATGCCACAGCTATAAAATATGCCAATACAATCACCGCAACTGACCTTGAAAGACACCTGTCCTATCTGGCTTCAGATGAACTGGAAGGTAGGGATACAGGAGAAAAAGGTCAAAAACTGGCAGCAGAATATTTAGCTGCTTTTTATAAAAATCTTGGACTTAAGGGACCTGTCAATGGGAGGTATTTTCAGAAATTCAACCTTTCATCAGTTTCTTATCCCCAAGTGAACCTTATTGTTGGAAAACAAAAGCTGGTAAACAACGAGGACTTTGTATTTATAGGTGATGCTGATATGAAAAAACTTGCCAAAACTGACCTGGTTTTTTTGGGCCTTGCCAATGAGGATAATCTGAAAAAAGTAGATGTCAAAGGTAAATTGGTAGGCTTATGGGCAATCGGAAGCCGGGCGCAAACTGTAGTACCGGAAGTGATGGAAGCCGGTGCTGCGGGAATAGTGATAGTTACCATGGAAGGACAGGCCAATTTTGACCGGATGGCCAATTGGTATAAATCATTAAGTGGAAGGGGAAGATTAGGTTTTGAAATTCCTACCAAACAGGAACCGATATTTTTGGTAAGCTCGGACAAGATGTCCGTGTTGTTTGATACCCCAGTGGAGATTTTAAAAGAAGCGGCAAAAAACAACCCTGAATCCATCAAATCACAAAAAGCCTCTTATCTGGTAAAGAAAGAAAATAGATTGGTGCCTACAGAAAACGTTATGGCATTTTTAGAGGGAGCTGATAAAAAAGAAGAGGTATTGGTGATTTCTTCGCACTATGACCATGTAGGCATCAACAGCAAAGGAGAAATAAATAACGGTGCCGATGATGATGGTTCGGGCACAGTATCAGTGATGGAAATTGCCGAGGCATTTGCTTTGGCAGCAGAAGAGGGAATTCGACCAAGAAGAAGCGTTTTGTTCCTCAATGTGACCGGAGAAGAAAAAGGGCTTTTGGGCTCTGAATATTATTCCAACAATCCCATTTTCCCATTGGAAAATACAGTGAACAATATCAACATTGATATGGTGGGCAGGATAGATTATGAATATCAGGAGGCCGAAAACCAGGATTATATATATGTAATCGGTTCTGAAATGCTCTCCTCACATTTAAAAGTCATCAACGAATACAACAACATCACCTATACAGATCTGATTTTGGATTACAGGTATGATGCAGAAGATGACCCGAATAGGTTCTATTACCGGTCTGACCATTACAATTTTGCCAAACACAATATTCCTGTGATCTTCTTTTTCAATGGTGTTCATGATGATTACCATCAGCCAAGTGATACCGTGGATAAGATAGAATTCCCTTTAATGACCAAAAGGGCCAAGTTGATTTTCCATACCTCATGGGATTTGGCAAACAGAGAAAACAGAACACCTGTGGACGGTACTAATACCAGGACAGCGCGATAAAATAATGAAAAAATCATCCATATTATTCTTCATCTTTTTGATAAGCACCCAGCTTTTTGCCCAAAAACAAAAAGTATAGCTGGATTCGGATACCGGGAATGAGATGGATGATCTTTATGCTATTCCTATTGAAAAAATCCTTGCCGACCGGTGGAGAGAACAAAATCCCCAGGATAAGACACGGGTAATGTGGGATTTGGCTTTGGTACAGGCCTATTTATTACCTCAGTATTCAGAGACACTGCTGGTCAACTCGCCTCCGGAGAGCCAAACTTTCACGGTAAAGATTTTTTCCAAAATAGAAAAGGAGGCATTGATGGAGGATTTTTGGGAAGTGCTTAAGTGGTGAAAAGGATATTTTTTAAGAAAAAGTCAACAAATACATTTCTTGATTTCAGGAATCAATTTATCGCCTTTCAAAGGGAATTAATTTGTTGGTAACTATAAAAATCCATACTTTGATTTCCTGTATTCAATAAACCTACCCAATGACCAAATCCTTAAGAACCCTGATATACCTCAGCTTATTTGCGTTTACGTACTGCAGCAGCCCGGACTCCACCAAATTGCAGGATTACACCAAATGGGAGACTTTTGGCGGAACCAAAGATGCAGCAAGGTATTCTGCATCCAGCCAGATCAATAAAGAAAATGTCAATAATCTTGAAATAGCCTGGATTTTCAATACCGGCGATGCCACCGAAAGGTCCCAGATCCAATGTCAGCCAATTGTGGTGGATGGGGTATTGTTTGCCACTTCCCCGCAGGTCAATGTCTTTGCTTTGGATGCAGCCTCAGGAAAATTGCTTTGGAGGTTCAATCCATTCCAATTGCTTGGAGGTCAAAACTCCTGGGCCGGAACCAACAGAGGTGTTACCTACTGGGAAGAAGGTACGGACAAGAGGATTTTGTTCACGGCAGGAAATTGGCTGATGGCTTTGAATGCGGAAGACGGAAGGCCCATAGAAACTTTTGGAGATGGCGGGAAAGTTGATCTTCAAAAAAATCTGGACACGGATTTGGAAGAGTTCCTGATCGTATCCAATACCCCTGGAATTATTTATAAGGACAAATTGATCATGGGTATGCGGCTATCCGAAGGACTTGACGCAGCACCAGGCCATATCCGTGCATTCAATGTTAAGACCGGAGAAAGGGAGTGGATATACCATACAATTCCCCACCCGGGAGAATATGGACATGATACCTGGGAACCTGAATATTGGGATAAAATTGGTGCTGCCAATAACTGGGCCGGTATGAGTTTGGACGAGGAAAGAGGGATTGTTTATGTGCCCACGGGATCGGCAGCCTATGATTTCTGGGGAGGTTACAGGCATGGACAGAATCTATTTGCAAACAGTCTTATCGCGCTTGATGCCGCAACAGGAGAGAGAATCTGGCACTTCCAAGCCGTACACCACGATATTTGGGACAGGGATTTCCCGGCCAACCCCAATCTGATCAGAATTAAAAAAGACGGGAAATGGATTGATGCGGTAGCCCAAACTTCTAAACAGGGTTGGATTTATGTTTTTGACAGGGTCACCGGTGAACCTATCTGGCCGATCCAAGAAAAGGCCGTACCACAATCAGAACTTCCTGGAGAAAAAAGTTGGCCGACACAGCCGTATCCAACTTTACCGGAGCCCTTTATGCGAATGGTTTACACCGAAAATGAAATTCTTCGGCTAACCCCTGAATGGGAGCAACAGATACGGTCAAAACTGGAAAATGTAAAATATGGTGACATGTGGTTACCTCCAAGTCATGAACATGGTATTGTTTTATTTCCCGGAATGGACGGGGGTGCTGAATGGGGAGGTTCATCATTTGACCCTTATACCCAGACCATGTACATCAATGCCAATGAAATCCCATGGGTGATAAAAATGGGGGCAAATCCAAAATTTGATAATGTCGGTCAAGGTATCTATGTCAATTACTGCGCTAATTGCCATGGAGTAGATAAAAAGGGAAACCCACCTGCATTCCCAACTTTGATGGATCTGAATAAAAATTTTAACGCGGCTTCCCTAGACGTTTTGATCAAAAATGGAAAAGGTGCCATGCCGGCATTTGCGCATATTGCGGACAATGACAGAAAGCTATTGGTGGAATATCTCCTTGGAAAAGAAGAGGACCCAATTGCGGAAAAAAAGGAACTAGAAGGCGGGCGGGAACTGCTTACTCCTCAATATGTGATGCAGGGATATTCGAGGTTGCTGACAGAAGATGGCTATCCGGGAATCCAGCCGCCTTGGGGTACACTTACTGCCATGGACATGAACACCGGGAAAATCAAATGGCAATCGGTATTGGGAGAGTTTGATGAATTGACGGAAAAGGGTTTTGAACCGACCGGTACGGAAAATTACGGGGGTCCGGTCACCACTGCCGGAGGGTTGGTGTTTATTGCCGCCACCAAGGATGAAAAAATAAGGGCATTTGACAAGGATACGGGAAAAGTATTATGGGAACATAAACTTCCGGCAGCCGGACATGCTACACCCGCAGTTTATGAGAAAAACGGAAAACAATATGTGGTCATCGCCTGTGGGGGTGGCAAAGGCACCAAATCAGGGGATGCATATATTGCATTCGCATTGCCCAATCCTACCAATTAAAACCCATGCATATCAGATTAGTATTATTGCTTTTAAGTCTTCCTATTTTATGGTCCTGTTCCGGAAATCAGGAGAAGTATTTGGATTATTCTAAATGGGAAACCTATGGCGGAACCAAAGATGCAGCCCGTTATTCCTCTCTTGACCAAATCAATAAAGAAAATGTAAGTGACCTTCAAGTTGCCTGGACTTTCCATACCGGTGATGCTACCGAAAGGTCACAGATCCAATGCCAGCCCATAGTTGTGGATGGTGTACTTTATGCCACCAGTCCGCAGCTTAATGTTTTTGCACTTAATGCTTTTTCAGGAGAGCTTATTTGGAGATTCAATCCATTTCAGATTCTTGGTGGTGAGAATTCTTGGGCAGGAACCAACAGGGGAGTGGTGCATTGGGAAGAAGGTGAGGATAAAAGAATTTTGTTTTCTGCCGGACACTGGCTGATGGCCTTAAATGCTGCTGACGGAAAGCCCATCGAATCCTTTGGTGATGGGGGAAAAGTGGATCTCCGGAAAAACCTGGATTTTGACCTGGAAGAATTCTTGATTGTCTCCAATACCCCGGGAATTATTTTCCAAGACAAAATCATCATGGGAATGAGACTCTCGGAAGGCCTTGATGCCGCTCCGGGGCATGTACGTGCATACAATGTAAAAACCGGAAAACGGGAATGGATATTCCATACCATCCCTCATCCGGGGGAATTCGGACATGACACTTGGGAGTCCGAATATTGGGACAAAATAGGAGGGGCCAATAACTGGGCTGGCATGAGTCTGGATGAGGAAAGAGGGATTGTTTATGTGCCAACAGGTTCGGCTACATATGATTTCTGGGGTGGTTTCAGGCATGGACAAAATCTGTTTGCCAACAGCCTGATTGCTTTGGATGCAAATACCGGGGAAAGAATCTGGCATTTTCAGGGAGTTCACCATGACATTTGGGATATGGATTTTCCGGCCAACCCCAACCTGATCAGGCTCAAAAAAGACGGAAAATGGATAGATGCTGTGGCACAGACTTCCAAACAAGGATTTGTATATGTTTTTGACCGTGTTACCGGAGAGGCCATCTGGCCCATTGAAGAAATCCCCGTCCCCCAAACCACCATGCCAGGTGAAAAAACCTGGCCAACACAACCACACCCAACTTTGCCTGAGAGGTTTACCAGACATCTTTTTACGGATAAAGAAATCCTGAGTCTAACACCTGAATGGGAAGCTGAAATCAGAAATAAACTGGAAAATTACAAATATGGGGAAATGTGGATGCCTCCCAACCACGAATATGGCATAGTGCTATTCCCGGGCACTGAAGGAGGTGCGGAGTGGGGAGGATCTTCCTTTGATCCATACACCCAAACCATGTATATCAACTCCAATGAAACTCCCTCTCTTGTCAAGATGCTTCCAAATCCTGAGTTTGAAAACATCGGACAAAAGGTATATGTCAACTATTGCAGTACATGCCATGGGTTTGACAGGAAAGGAAACCTCCCGGCTTTCCCTCCTCTAGTGGATTTACAGACTAAATTCAATACCGGCAGCCTGGCCAAGCTGATACAATTCGGGAAGGGAGCCATGCCCGGATTTTCGCACATTCCCCAAAATGAAAGGGATGTTTTGGTAAAATACCTTTTGGGAAAACCTCTGGATGATGATTTTGAGGAAAAAGAACTTGTAGGAGGAAAAGAAAAATTGTCCCCCCAATTTATTATGGAAGGCTACAGGAAATTGGTGACTAAAGAAGGCTATCCCGGAATAAATCCGCCATGGGGTACTTTGACAGCCATCGATATGAATACCGGTAATATCAAATGGCGGTCAGTCTTAGGTGAATATGATGAACTGACCGCAAAAGGTTTTGCTCCGACAGGCACCGTGAATTTTGGAGGTCCTGTTTCCACAGCAGGTGGGCTTGTATTTATTGCCGCTTCAAAAGATGAGAGAATCAGGGCTTTTGATAAGGATACCGGGGAAATTCTTTGGGAAGCCAAAATACCTGCATCAGGACATGCTACCCCTGCTGTTTATGAGAAAAATGGAAAACAATTTGTGGTGATTGCCTGCGGAGGTGGTAAAGGCACTAAATCGGGAGATGCCTATGTGGCTTTTGCATTGCCTGATGTTGGTAAATGACACCGGACAAACATTTCTATAAATAAACCGGCCTCTTCAATTTTAGCAATGAAGAGGCCGGTTTTTATTTTTGCCCTAACAAAGTCTTTATGCCTTCCAACAACTGTTTGAATCCTTCCTTGAAATGCACTTTGGATTCCTGGAAATTGGGCTCCATTTCTTCTTTATAGAGTTTTTCAACTTTTTCTTTACCCTTCATAAACTCACCTTCAAGGGTGGTTTTCTTATCCTTGAGATCTTTGATCTTTTTTTCTATATCATCTTTTGCCTCACCGGTGGCCGTTTTACCCATTTCGATTAATTGCTCTATTCTACTGCCAATATCCCGTAGAATCGACTCTACTTCTTCAAACCCTGTTTTTTTCTCTGACATAATGATAGATGTTTTATTTAACCTTTAAATCAATGATTTCTAATATACTAAGTATGCATCATACATCCTGCAAACCTCAATAAAATTTACAAGAACCCCTGAATGATTTTCCCTGCTTGAGATAAGACAAGGGCTGGTCAATCCCCGACCACTTCATTGATCTGGGTCTGTTTTTCATATAATTCGGCGTAAACCCCTTTTTGGGCCATCAGGATTTCATGTGACCCTTGTTCGACGACCCTTCCGTCATCGAGTACTATTATTTTATCGGCAAGCTTTGCCGAGGAAACCCTATGTGAAATGATGATGGAGGTTCTATTTTCCATAATTTCTTTCAGCGCATTCAAAATGGCATTTTCCGTTTTGGTATCCACAGCGGAAAGGCAATCATCCAAAAGCAGGATTCTGGGTTCCTTAGCCACAGCTCTGGCAATAGATACCCTTTGTTTTTGCCCTCCTGAAAGTGTGACCCCACGCTCACCCAACCTTGTATCAAATCCATTTGGAAATTCGATGATGTTGTCATAAACATCCGCATCCTTCGCAGCTTTCTCAACAATATCCATATCGGTCTGATCCCTTCCAAAAGCAATGTTGCTGGCAATAGTATCACTGAACAGGAATACGTCCTGTGGTACATAACCTATTTGCTTGCGCAGATCGGAGATATCATATTCCTGTATATTCCTATCATCTATCCAAATTTCTCCTTCTATGGGGTCGTACATTCTTAGCAATAGGTTCGCGATGGTGGATTTACCGGAACCGGTTGTGCCAATGATGGCAAGCGCTTCTCCTGATTTGATATCAAAACTTACATTCTCCAATGCTTTTATCCCCGAATCAGGATAAATAAAGGATACATTTTTCACCGAAATATCTCCGGAAATTGGTCCAATGTAATTGTCTGTACTTATCATGGGGTTTTCCACATCCATAAATTCATTAATCCTGGCCTGAGATGCCGCTGCCCTTTGGATGATACTGGTCACCCAGCCCAATGAAGTCACAGGCCAGGTCAACATATTGACATATAGAATAAATTCGGCAATGACACCATACCCAATCTGTCCTTCAATCACCTGTATGCCGCCGATATATACTGTCAGAATCGTACTGACACCGATCAATCCCATGATCAATGGGAAAAACAGGGATTGTACCAACGTCAGCCGGATGGACTTGTCTTTGTAATCTTCACTTGCTTTTTTGAATTCATTGGCACTGTCCTCCTCTCTTACAAAAGCTTTCAATACCCTGATTCCCGAAAATGCCTCCTGTACAAATGTACTCAGCCCTGAAAGGCTCCTTTGGATTTTTTCCGAGCGTTCATTGATCATGTTATTGACAAAATAAATGCTGAGAGAAAGTACGGGTAGGGGCAGGAGTGAATAAATGGTCAACTCAACATTGACAGTCAACATGTATCCTATCACTAAAGGAAACAATACCAATAAATTGATGCCGTACATCAATGCCGGACCAAGGTACATTCTGACCCTGCTCACATCCTCCGTGATCCTGGCCATCAGATCACCTGTACTGTTTTGCCTGTAAAAGCTTAGGGGGAGTTTTTGATAGTGGGCAAAAATGTCATTTTTCAAATCATATTCTATCAACCTTGACATGATGATTACAGTCTGACGGATCAGAAAAAGGAAAAATCCCCTCAACAAGGCCATGGCCAAAATCAAAACACCAAAAACCAGTACAAATTTCAGAAATTGATTTCTGGCAATTTCAGCCAATTGGCCCTCTCCGAAAACCTGATAATAAGTGAAACTCTCAACCACAAAATCTATTGAAATTCTTACCAGTTGGGCAGGTATGATTACGAAAATGTTGGAGATGATGGTAAATAATATTCCCAAAAGGAGATAGCCCTTATATTTAAATAAATATTTGTTTAACCGTAGTAAGTGTTCCACAAAATAAAAACTTTAAAATCTCTTGATAAGTTTTATAATACTCTATTAATTGCATTAGTAAAGCCCAAACAAAATATATAATTTTGCCCGGCTAATTTACAGCACAGTAACCCAAATATAACACATAAATAAAATCCAAGTTCAAATGGTAGAGATTAATACTGAGGGAAAAGTGAGAGAAGGATCTATATATGGTCAGATCACTTCTTTAGGACACGAACAACTGGTCTTTTGTTATGATGAGCCTACAGGATTGAAGGCCATCATCGGTATCCACAATACTGTCCTCGGTCCTGCAGTAGGAGGCACTAGAATGTGGAATTATGCCTCCGAAGCAGAAGCCATCACAGATGTGCTGAGATTGTCCAGAGGCATGACTTTCAAAGCTGCAATTTCAGGTCTGAACATTGGTGGTGGAAAAGCGGTCATCATCGGCGAACCAAAGCTGAAAAATGAAGCATTTCTAAGAAGATTCGGAAGATTTATTGACAGCCTTGGCGGCCGCTATATTACTGCCGAAGATGTCAACATGAAAACAAGCGATATGGAATATATCGCCATGGAAAGCAAATATGTAACAGGTCTTCCTGAAATAAGGGGAGGTGGTGGAGATCCTTCACCGGTCACGGCATACGGAACCTACCTGGGAATGAAGTCTGCCGCTAAAAAGGCATTTGGATCCGACAGTCTTACCGACAAAAAGATTGCTGTACAAGGGATCGGGCAAGTTGGAAAATACCTTGTTGAACTTCTGGTCAAAGAAAGGGCAGAAGTGTTCATCACAGATATCTTTGAAGATAAGCTGAAGCAGGTGGCCAAAGAAACCGGAGCCACAGTGGTGGATCCGAATGTGATTTATGATATTGACATGGACATCTATGCACCCTGTGCATTGGGTGCTACCATCAATGACAAGACCATCGATAGGTTAAAATGTCAGGTAATCGCAGGTGCAGCCAACAATCAGTTGGAAGATGAGGAGAAGCATGGTAAGATCCTTTTGAAAAAAGGAATAACCTACGCTCCTGATTTCCTGATCAATGCCGGTGGCCTGATCAATGTATATGCCGAATTCATAGGAGGATACAACAGGGAACAGACTTACAAACACGCCGATAGGATTTATGATATCTGTACTGCCATATTGAATAAATCGGAAAACGAAAACATCCCTGCCCAGCAAGCTGCCATTGAAATGGCATGGAACAGGATTCAGTCAATGGGCAAAGTCAAATTGCCCTATTAAGATAAATCAATTATAACGATACCACCTGTAAGCGGAATAAGCAAGTTTGCAGGTGGTTCTGTTATCTTTGGGAAGGTAAAACAGATAACCTTCTTTATCCTCCCACAAAATATTTATATTTACGTTCTTTAATTTCAGGTATGTTAAACAGAAGAATACTCAGGGTCAAAGCCTTTCAGAATCTATACGCCTATGACCAATGCAAGGCCTCTAACCTAAACCTCGCAAAGGATCACATCAGGGAAGCATTTCAGCCTGACCTCAACACGATGGAAGTCCAGGACAAAGGACTTTTAAAAAAAGAAGGGGAATTAGCTGTAAAAGCATTTATTGAAAACCTGAATTCAGAAATTTTTAAACCTATTGGGAACCTTAATTTACGGATCAACTCAGAAGCCAAAGCTGCCATCAACAATTATCATAAGGCCAATAAAAAAGATCAGGAGTTTTTGTTGAAAAATATGGTGACCTCTGCCGAAAGGATACCACAATTGTATCTTTTTGCCATTCAGCTTTTAATAGCATTTGGAGACTATGTTGCTCTTGAATCGGAAAAGAAGAAGAAAAGATCCTCAGATGCCATTACATCGACAGTGGGAGAAACCAATCTTGCCAAAAATAAAATACTCCAGAACATCAAAAATTCTGCTGATTACCAAGCCGCTGTGATAAGGCTCCATGCAGGTATTGAGGAACTTGAATTGGAAATCAAAGAATGGTTCAGGGAATATGTAAAGCCACTGGAGTCCTATCAGGAATACATGCAGTTGGAAGACCCTAGTATGGAACAGGATTTCCGGATTGTGGACGACATTCTAAAAAAAGCAATATTCAAGTCTGAGGTGATTTTGAATTTTTTTTCAGAAAAAGACATTAACTGGACAGAGAACAAGTCTGTGGTAAGAAGTCTAGCCTCAAAGGTACTCAAAAACGAATCGGAAATTCCCGGCGCTGTCCTTCCGGAAATAGCCATCAATTGGGAGGATGACAAGGAATTTTTCCAAAATATATTTAACTTCACCGTCGAAAATGACGATGAAAATAGAATACTGATCGCCCAAAAAACCCAAAATTGGGACATTGAAAGAATAGCACAGACCGACAAAATCATCCTTTCCATGGCAATTACGGAGATGATGAATTTCCCGAGTATCCCTGTCAAAGTCAGTATCAATGAGTATATTGACATTTCCAAAACATATAGCACTCCCAAAAGCAAACAATTTGTCAACGGATTACTGGATGTTTTGTCAAAAGAGCTAACTGATAAGGGTCTTATCCGTAAGAGTGGTAGAGGTCTTTTAGATAACAAGTAAAATATTAAAATGATGAGCAATAAATCAAATTCATGGATAGCATTCATTGCTGGCACTAGTATTGGTGCTGCTATTGGTATCCTTTTCGCCCCCGATACAGGAAAAAATACAAGAGATAGACTGTCGTATCAACTTTCAAAGTATAGTGAAGAGCTTGAAAAATTGATTAATGACCTAAGAGATGGTAAAAATTTACCTTCCAATGATGCGAAAAATGAAGGAAAAAAGGTCATCTCCGATGCAAAAAATAAAGCAGAAAATCTTCTTAGTGATGTGAATAAATTAATAGAACAAATAAACAGAGAATCGAATTAAATTAAATTATTTATGAAATACCTAAAATTATCCGCTTTGGCCATGGCCTTAGCCATCACCGCAGTTGGTTGTGAAACTAAAAATGACCAGAGCGATAAAATAGCAGAACTGGAACAAAAATTGGCGAAACTGGAAGCATCCCAACCGGTCCCGACAAATGTGAGTTCAGTGGAAACTGCAGATCCTTCTTCATTGGGAGCTTTTCAGTTTCAGGAAATGGAATATGATTTTGGCACCATCGATGAAGGAAAAGTAATTGAACATCTTTTTAAATTCACCAACAACGGACAAGCCCCACTGGTAATTTCCAATATCACCGCATCATGTGGTTGCACCAGCCCTGACTGGACCAAAGCTCCGGTTAAGCCAGGTGATGAAGGTTTTGTCAAGGTGGTGTTCAATTCTACGGCTAAGACAGGTACCCAAGCACCTACAGTAACCATTCAGGCAAATACAAGCCCAAATGTTACAAGATTGAGGTTGAAGGGCAATGTGACGCCGAAATTAGCCGGAGCAAATCCAAGTCAACTCGGTCCAGTTAAAAAATAATATATGAAACTTTGGATTTTACTTCAGGCGGAAGGTGGCGCTGGAATTATGGGACAAGTGTTCCTTTTCGGCTCCATCATTCTGATTATGTACTTTTTCATGATCAGGCCTCAACAAAAAAAACAAAAAGAAACCAAGAATTTTCTGGAGTCCATCAAAAAAGGAGATAGTGTAGTAACTATAGGAGGAATCCATGGGAAAATCTATTCAATCGACGGGGACACCCTGACGCTTGAACTGGACAAAGGATTTAAAATTAAAGTTGAGAAATCAGCCGTATCGACCGATTTCACAAAAAAAGCTATAGGAACCAAATAAACAACACCTTGGCCAAGCTTAAAAAATTCTTTACCAATCTTAATCCACAGAGAATCTCAAATTTTAAAGTGGCGGCGCTATGTTTCATGGCAGCCGCC